>NZ_CAUTBW010000044.1:0-18844 GCF_963536905.1 uncultured Alloprevotella sp.
ATGAAGATATGCTCTCCG
This sequence comes from uncultured Alloprevotella sp., assembly GCF_963536905.1. NCBI lineage: Bacteria > Pseudomonadati > Bacteroidota > Bacteroidia > Bacteroidales > Prevotellaceae > Alloprevotella > uncultured Alloprevotella sp. The sequence continues at coordinate 19 of NZ_CAUTBW010000044.1, forward strand.
TCAAACACTGCGTAAGTAAACTTATCAATCCAATCACCGAGAATGAAGAGGCGCGACTCCTTTTGGAGATGTAAATCCAATTCTATGTGGCGATGTCCAAAGATAAAATAGTTGATATTGGGATGCGTCTTTAGATAATTCTTTGCAAAAACAACGAGTTCTTCCTTGTCCTCACCAAAGAAAGGAGGTTCTCCACCTTCCAGTTCGTGTTTCCGTCGAGAATGCTCAGCCCATTTCATGCCAAACCACATACCCCAACGGGGATGAATGCTAGCAAAGAGACGCTGACAAAAGCTATTATGAAATACTCGGCGGAGCAACATATATTTCCTATCGGAAGAGCCAATACCATCACCATGAGCCAGATAGAACAAACGCCCTGAAATCTCTGTCACACAAGCGATATCGCGATGAACAATCATTCCACATTCTTCTTCAAAATAGTTGTGTACCCATAAGTCGTGGTTGCCTGTGAAGAAGTGCACTTCCACACCATTATCCGTTAGCTCACTAATTTTTCCCAACAAGCGCGTATAGCCTTTAGGTACCACATATTTATACTCGTGCCAAAAGTCGAAGAGATCGCCTAAAATGTAGATCGCCTCGGCTTTGTTCTTAATAGAGTCGAGAAAGTTGACGATGCGACGCTCGTGCATACGGCGGTGTGGTATGGCCCAGCTGCCCAAGTGTGCATCAGACAGAAAATAGACGTTCTTCATTTCGCAATATTTTACATCAAACCTAATTCAAGTTTTGCTTCCTCCGTCATCATGTCTCTGTCCCATTCGGGTTCGAAAACGACATTGACAAGAGCTTGTTTCACGCCCTCAACAGCATTGAGCTTTGTCTGAACATCTTCCAATATAAAGTCGGCTGCAGGACAACTGGGTGCTGTGAATGTCATGTCCACATCCAGTTGGCCATTTTCCTGTAAATCTATGCGATATATCAGGCCGAGGTCATAGATATTTACGGGAATTTCGGGGTCGTAAACAGTTTTGAGAACCTCCACGATACGTTCTTCAATCTTGGTCTTTTCTTCTTGTGTCATTATAATCTGTATATAGAGCAGAAAGCCATCAAAGCCGTCCTGCTTGGTTGTAACTAAAAAAAGTGCGATCGCCCATAATGATATGGTCGATAAGGTGAATATCCATCAGCTCTGCCGCACGTTTCACTTTCATTGTGAGAAGATCATCTTGCTGACTCGGATTAGTACTTCCACTGGGATGATTGTGACACATCACAAGGGCAGTAGCCTTAGCCAGTAAGGCTTCGCGTAGCAACACTCGAACATCCACGGCCGTAGCCGTCAGTCCACCACGCCCGATGCAGATATCGGAGATGAGAGAGAGGTTTTGACGGAGGAGCAGAATGTGAAATTCTTCCACTGCAAGGTCCTCCATGCGCGGAAGGAAGTATTCGTAGAGCACCTCAGGACTGTTGAGCACCACATCGGCCGAAGCGGGTTCTTGCGCCCTCCTCTTCCCCAATTCGCATGCAGCAAGGATGGTAATAGCTTTCGCCTCCCCTATTCCTTTGTAGCGACACAATTCTGCAATCGACATACGTCCCAATCTGCGAAGACTACCGTTGCAATCCTTCATGATGCGCTGCATCAAGCTCACGGCACTCTCCTGCGGTGTACCACTACCAATGAGTATGGCAAGGAGCTCGGCAGGCGTCAAGCTATCTGCACCTCGCGCAGACAATTTTTCGCGCGGTCGGTCGGCTTCGTCCCAATTCCGAATAGTGAGCGAGTGCTCTTTGTCAGAAGGAGACTGCTCCTTCGGGCTTTGGGAAAACACTGCGGGGTGAATATCGATGCTTATGTCGGGAGCCATTCGTCTTTAGATTCCTACTGCCAAAGAGGCGGTGTATGTTATTTATAAAAATTCTTCTTGAAAGCTTCAAACTCTCCTCTTCCCAAAACGCAACGCTGCCACCAGGCTCGAATAAAACCGCTACCGTATCCTGTGAGTTGAACAAAAGCAGCCGCAATAGAGCGCAGCCCCACACCTAAACTCTTATTTTGCAGAGTTGAATCAACGCAAATAATGAGCGAATAAAGCACGAGGGGAAGCACTCCAATGAAAATGAGATACTCACCAAGGAAGCTACAATTATTGAAAGATGCAGCCACGGGACTATCCGTTGAGTGGCAAACCAGCGCGCCCGAAGCCATGAGGAGAAGACCGACCAGGACAAGAAGCAACAAGAAACCTACGCCCAGAGTAAAGACCATGGGGAGTAAGTGTACAAGTTTGAGAGTACCGGGATGACGCTTGGTCAGATTGATACGTGCTATACCTGAATTATGAACTTGCTTGAAAAACTTTTTCAAATCGGTCCGACGCTTGTGCCATACCCATGCTGTAGGGAAAAGGAGAGCTTCGTAACCATTTTCGAAAATGCGAGTAGAAAAGTCAATATCTTCTCCAAAACGCATTTTGCTAAAACCTTCGAGCTTTTGGTAAACATCAGTACGTACGCCCATATTGAACGAGCGAGGATAGAACTTGTCCATCTTCTTTTTTCCGCCACGAATACCGCCTGTTGTGAAGAATGATGTCATAGCGTAGTTGATGGCTTTCTGCATCGGACTGAAACTCTCGTGGGCACGATCTGGACCGCCAAAGGCATCACAAGGATGCTGCGTGAGTTCAGTTTCAACAGCAGATAGGTAGTCAACTGGAAGCACCACATCGGAATCAAGAATAAGTACATATTCTCCGTGTGCTCGCTCAACGCCATAGTTGCGCGTTTGGCCTGGGCCAGAATTAGTTTTTTGGAAATAGTGTACGTCAAGCCGTCCCGCATAGTTTTCCACAACATCGTGACACGGTACAGTAGAGCCGTCTTCAACGACAATGACTTCAAAATCCTTTAAGGTCTGTTCGCAGAGCGAAGCCAACAATTCATCGACTTCGTCAGGACGGTTGTAAACCGGAATGATGAACGAATACTTCATAAACGCAAAGATACAAAGACAATTGAAACATGACAAAGTTTTTACCTTCCTTTTCGGCCACACAATTGTTGGCAGAATTCTCTCCTCAAAGCCAAGATAAAAATTATCCTTTTATTCTACTCTAAAAACAGATATATACCTATTCAAAAATATCCTTATTGTGTCAGCGGGCACAATAAGGATGTCAGCTGACGCAATAAGGATATTTCCAAACGCGAGTATTGTATTCTCACATGCTTATAACTCTCTAATAAACAAGCATAAAGAATCCCGAAGAATGTTTACTCTTCGGGATTAAAGTTTAGTCAGAATGTTGGATAAAGACCTATTTCACATCTTCAAAATCAACGTATTCTCCCTCATCTCGTTGATATATTTTCTGTTCTTTCTGGTGCGACTCTTGCTGATGAGTATGCTGATCTTCATGTGTATTCTCTCCTGTGAATCGGCGCGTTTGCTTGTTCATTCCAAAAAGGAAATGCCCCAAGCGAAGTACTGGCAAAAGAACGATAGCAAAGAGAGTGAAAAATATCGCGCCTAAGCAGCCTAATAGTTGTGTCATAATTTAATTTCTAAATATTGTATCTGCTCACATAAAAAACAAATCACATGCCAAATGAAAAGTACTACTGTTTAGAAAACTTATTGTTTATTACAGAAACAATAATATAAAGTGGAATGATTATCACAAATGCAGCAAAACCTAAAATAGCAATCAGAACAGCACTGAGAAGAATGAACACATAGCGCAGCTCGTTGTGCTTCCACCCGAAACTCTTAAACTTGAGGGCAAACATTGGAATTTCGCTTACGAGCAACCAACAACTAATGAAGATACCCATAATCAAGGTGTAGGGAAGCCATGATACAGTGGAGAACGAATCGGGCAAACTAACGATGAGCGTGCCCCAGAAAAGAGCATTGGCAGGCGTTGGAAGGCCAATAAACCCCATAGTTTGGCGTTCGTCAAGATTGAACTTAGCTAATCGCAAAGCACTGAAGGCTGCAACGAGGAAGGCCAAGCAGGGGACATGAACAAGAAGCTCTCCACTTTCAGCAGTGAAATAAAAACCAAGCTTGGAGAAGATAAAGGCTGCAGGGGCAAAACCAAATGTTATGACATCAGCAAGCGAATCAAGTTCTTTCCCTATAGGGGAGGATACTTTCAGTAGGCGTGCGGCAAAACCATCGAAGAAATCGAAGATTGCACCAACGATGATAAATGTTAGAGCTGTGCTATATTCTCCTTTAAAAGCAAAATAAGTGGCAATACAGCCTGAGATGAGATTACAACAAGTGATGGTGTTTGGAATGTGCTTCTTCATTTCTTTATTGTACTATATATAATGAATAAAATGATGCAAAAAAGGTTGCATAGGCAACCTTTTCCGCATGATAAAATAAATATGTCTTAGGGATTGAGCTTTCCAATAATGGTTTGATTACCTGTAACAGTTTGCCCAACTTCGACGTTGATGGTAGTGCCTAAAGGTAGGAAAACATCGACGCGTGAACCAAACTTAATAAAGCCCATGTGTTCGTCAATATAGCACTCTTCATTCTCATGGGCATAGGTTACAATCCGACGAGCTACTGCACCTGCAATTTGACGAACAAGAACTTCCTGACCTTCGGGAGTCTCAATGACAATGGTACTACGTTCGTTTTCTGTGGAGGACTTAGGCAACCATGCTTTATAGAAGTTTCCATCATGGTGCTTGACCATCTTCACAATGCCTTGTACTGGAAACCAATTGGCATGAACATTGAAGAGCGACATGAAGATACTAACCATTATGCGACGGTCATGAAAATATTCATTTTCCTCAACTTCTTCTACTACTACGATTTTACCGTCAGCACCTGCTACCACATTATTCTCAGGCTCGCCCGTAAATACACGAATGGGACAACGGAAAAAATTGATAATAATGCCATAAACGATGAGGCTTATCGCAAGAGAAATGTAAAAAGGAATTAAAGAAGTTTCTTTTAAAAAGTAGTAAAGAAGGCCGTTGATAAGCGCCAAGATGCAGAAACCTACAATGAGCGTGAGATTTCCTTCATGATGCAAGCGAATGGTCTTGATATGTTTCATATTCTTTGGGAGCTAAAAAGTGACCGAATAACACTTTCGGACATAAACTTAAGTGCAAAGTTAGCAAAAATAAATAAATACTACTTTAAGATGGGATTTTTATGTCCTGGCACAAAAGTTCTTTAACCACAAATTATATATGTTTCAGAACATCGTATAGATGTTCGTCGTCAAAGAATAGTTAAAAGGAGGCTTCATATATGGCATCAAAAATAGAGATATATCATATATAGAAAAAGCCGCCTCCATAGGGAAGCGGCTAAACGTATAATTGTGATTGGATTGCCTTGTACTACTTAGACTCCTTGCTGTTTGAGATAAGCTTCAGCATTTTTAGCAACAGCATTCGTGGGGTCAATAGACAGCAGGTCATTGGTAACACGACGTGCATCCTGCAACATATCTTTATTGATGTAATAGAAAATCAGATAACGATCTGCTTCTGTGCGGGCACTCTTGACATCTTCACTCTTACCTGCGCGCTTGAGAACTTCTTCGTAGAGTTCGCGAACCTTATCCTGCGGTTTGCTTGAATCGGTGATATTGATACGAGCACGCATCAAAACTGCTTGATAATTGTCTGGGGTGCGATCTGCAATGGTCTGGAAGAGTTCATCACCAGCTTTGAAGTACTCAGCCTTCTTTTCTGGGCTAACAGACTTCTCTTGGCTCGCTGCAGCATAGATTTCGCCGAGGCGGAAGCTGTCTGCCATTTGTGCCTTATCACCAAGAATTTGCAGATACTTTTGGAAAGCGCCTAGAGCTTCTTCTGGCTGATGATCGCGACGATAGAGCATTGCCAATTCCTTATAACTGGTTGCTTTTGTCGAATCTTTTTCGATAGCCTTCTTATAGTTTGCAATGGCCATAGGAATATCGTTGCTCTCTGAGGCATAGTTTGCTGCGTATTCGTAGTCTAGAGAGATGTAGAGAGAGTCAGCGAAACGCTTCTCTGTGATATATTTGATACTCTCCTTTGCTTTGTCGAGCTCATAGTTGTTGACATCAGCAAAGAACTGCATACGAGGGAAAATGATATCTTTCGGATCGAGCGGAGCAAACTGCACTGCTTTTTCTTTCAAATCGAAGAATTCAGCAGTAGAATACAGACTCAAACAATAGTTCTCAGCTGCACGAACGTCGATATTTTCTGGTTTTACAGCTGCAAAATATGCTTTATAATTGGCTACTGCATCCTTGAATTTATCAAGATTATAGTTGATGTCGCCCAACTGCTTGTCAACGTCAACATCGTTAGGATCGAGAGCTTTAATTTTATTGAGCATATCAACAGCAACCGCGGGGTTTACGTTCTTATAAACAAAAGCATTGGCACGCATAGCTGTAATATTGTTAGGCTCATAAGCGAGTATCTCGTCATACTTCTGGCCTGCACCACCATAATCCTTACGAAGCATTGCTACCTGCCCTGCAAAGAAAAGTCCTGGAACGAATTTTGGATCGTTCTGATAGATTTGCTTTGCACACATATTGGCGCAAGGATAAATCTTTGCATTCAGGAAAAAGTCGCCCACATCAATCAGCTTTTGATTGTTGCTCTTAACGCTCCTCATCATCTTTTGGAAAACAGTGAAGGCCTTGTCGGGATCGCTAAGTTGAAGTTCAAGAACCTGTTGCGCTTGAGCTTCCAATTCGCCGCTAAGCGGGCTAGCTGTATAGCCCTTGTCCATCTGTGCACTTGCGGATACGCCAACGAAGAGCATCGCTGCGAGTGCTAAACCTTTCAGGAAATTACTTTTCATACTATCTTAAAATTTATTGTTCCACAATAAGTCCGTTTTATCCTCACAAACGTTAAGAATAACTATAGTTCATGCGCTTTGTATTCTTTTCGCTGAAGATATAGCTGCAAAAGTAGTAAAAATCTTCGTAGTGAATAAGGTTTGAGAGTTTTTTTGAACTTTATAACGCTTATCCACTGATTCTTGAGCAGTGTACGGAGTTATAGATTTTAACAAAATCTTTAGTTGACATTCACGCTGCGAATCTGTACTGGCATAACAGGAAGCAACTGACTATTGTTGCAGAATATCAACTGTCCTTTTTGTCCTTTCAACCAGAAATATAGGAGCTTAGACATAGAGCGTTCGCGGGGATCGGTAGTGATTGCATAGACAGAACGGACCAGAGGATATTGCCCCATAGCTATACAGTATTGATAAGGACGATAGAACTGTGGATATGCGTCATCGGAACTTGTCACCAGCATCACTCTGACATCGAGGGAATTGAAATTGGGCAATACGTTCTCGCTCTTTCCGCGCAACCAGTCAGTACCAACAACACCAATTGCATTTGGATTTTCCTTGACTGCTTCAATAACTGCCGTATTAGTACCTTGAGCATAAAGATTTCCCTTGAGCTCTTTGCCACCACAAAGGCTATCGCGCATATAACGAACAGTGCTTGACCCTGAATTATCAAAAACTAAGCTTAACTTACCTTTTTTCTTACTATCGCGAAGCTGGCTCCAATCAGTAATCTGTCCACTCACAATCTTCTTAACTTCACTAAGACGAATGGTACTATCGGGATTATTCTTATTTATAATAAGCGCAAAAGCTTCACTCGCAATCATAGATTGTGAGGCACTATGGCCCTCTTGCTGTATTTTCTGTAGCTCGCGCGCTGTTAATTTGCGAGTTACTACTATTGAACGCAGAGAGTCGTCGACGAGCAAACGAATGGCAGAATCTTCGCTGCAATACAGGGGCAATAAATTAGCTTGAACATGAGACAAGCCAAACTGCTGCAACTGCTCTGCCATTATGGGCTGAAACGTTTCATCTATCGCAATCTTAACATCATTAGATGTTAGCCAACTATTATCAGCTTTCTTTTTACCACCACAGGATGCTAGAAGCAGAAGAGTAGCAGCAAGCAACAAAATTTTCTTCATACGCTAAATTTTATTTGTTTGCCGCAAATTTACATATTTATTTGTAAGTAATAGCAATAGCTTATATTTCAAAAAAAAGAACAGTCCTCAAAAGAGAACTGTTCTTAATATAAAGATGAGTCAGATTAGTTAATCTTGAAACGTACAGGGAGCGTGTACCAAACAGGTACGGGATGACCCTGAGATTTTGCAGGAATGAAGCGCGGGAGAGAACGAACAGTTTTGATAGCTGCTTGATCGCACTCACGAGAGAGGCTCTTCTTTACCATTACGTCACTAACAGAACCATCCTTATCAACCTTGAAACGAAGAACTACAGTACCTTGCAATTCTTGCTCAAGAGCAATTTCGGGATACTTCACGTGACTATTAACGTAGCTAATAAGAGCTGCTTCACCACCAGGGAAACTTGCCTGAACTTCTACGAGGGCATTATCAACAACTTCTTCCTGCTTGGGAGGAATCGTAGTACCACCAGTGCGCTGGTTGTCCTTCAAGTCGTCGATATTGATACCATTCTTAGAGTCGCCAGCATAGTCTTGAGATGCAATGGCGAAGTTGGACTTACCCAGTTCTTTCTGCGTCTTCAACTCCTTAGACTTATCAACGAGGTTATCGTCAACAATCTTTGGAACAGTAAAACCGATAGAAGCCTTTACAGCAACTTTCTGAACATCTGGTTTCGGTTCCTCTTTGGGTTTCTCGATCTTTTTTTCTTCTTTCTTCGGGTCTTCTTTCTTTAGCTGACTAAGAGCTGTAACTTGTTCATTGTCACCCAAGTCTGCTTTCATAGCCTTCTTCACCTCTGCACGAACAAAGGCTCCAACGATAATTGCTACGAGGACGAGGATTACAATAATCACAGATTTTAATTGTCGACTTCCCGACTTGGCACGCAGACGATAAGCACCGTAGTCTTTATTACGTCCCTCAAATACCAGGTCGCACCAATCTTTGGCGGTCAAATTGACTTTAGACATAGTTTTTTGATTTTACTTATCGTTTTACTTACCATTCAGACGATCGATCTTAGCTTGATCCGAACCATCGAATTTATCAATTACATACTTACCAATGCTGCAAATCTGCATTTCATCGAGCACATCAATAAGGTCTTTATAAGAAGCCTTATCAGAAGGCTTAATGATGATGCTTGGCGTATCATCAGAGTTACGAATTTCTTCGAGAGCTGCTTTGTACTGCTGCTTAGCTGCAAGAGCCTTCTTGGGGTCTGAACTTTGCTGCGTATCAAATTTAGCTTTCAAAGCTTTCACGCGCTGTTGAGCAGCTGCGTTTGCTTCCATCAGGACAGCACGAATACCATCCTTACCATACGCTGTCTTCTGCAGATTGTCTGCTGTTGGCTTACCCTTAAAATAGTAGAGTTCACGATTCTCACCAATAAGAATTGTGATAGCCTTAGATTCTGCGATCTGAGAGCGATTCTGCTCATTGATATTCTCCTTATCTGAAGGCATTATGAGTTGCATCGTCTGCGGCTTCATCAAAGTTGTACACAACATAAAGAATGTCACGAGCAACATGATCATATCCACCATCGGCGTAAAGTCGACGCGGGCATTCATTTTCTTTTGTTTACTTCCAGCCATAATCATTCATGTGTGTTAGTCGCTAACGTTTTTGAGATCCGTAATAAGATTATAACGGTTCTCTTCAATGCTGCGAAGTGAATTCATAACCTGTTTAATTACAGCATAAGAAGTTTTCTGGTCTGCCTTAATGGCAATACCCATTCCTTCACCAGCCGTGGTACGGGCTGCTTTGACCCAGACACTCAGTTCATCATTCACACTATCGCATGGAATGCCAGCTGAGGGGTCTTCCAACAAGGTATTGCGCTGAGATTCTGGAGCATCAAGCCAGCTCTTAATCAAGTTCAGCGGAGCGCCAAACGTTGGAGCGTTAGCAAATGCTTTCTTTTCAGCTGCATTCAGTGTAGGAAGTTTGCCTTCCGAAACCATCTCGTCTGCCAAGGCCGTCAACCGCGAGGGGTCGTCCATAGTCATAAAGACCTTACCTTGGGGATTTACAAAGATGGTAAGCAAATTCTTCTCAGGAATTTTAATTTCTGAAACAGAACCCGGAGTCTGTACCTTAATAGGTTCTTGCTTTACGAACGTTGCAGTAAGCATAAAGAAGGTAAGCAGCAGGACCATGACGTCGCTCATAGGTGTCATATCTATGAACGTGTCTTGTTTTTTTACTTTAAATCGTCCCATTGTTATTTGCTTTTGATTGATAGAGGTTGTCAGCCTTTACTATTAAAAGATGGCCGACAGCGTTCGCCAACCAGTTACCTTATTTATGATTTAGTGCGTTGCGTTGAAAGTTTGAACAATAGAGAAGCCGACTTCGTCGAGAGCAAAAGTCAGACGGTCAATCTTGTTTGTATAGTAGTTATAAGTAATAACTGAGAGAGCACCAGTTGCAATACCAGAAGCAGTATTTACAAGTGCCTCAGAGATACCTGTTGCAAGTGCAGAAGAGTCAGCACCACCTTCGCCACCACCCATGGCAGAGAAAGAACGGATCATACCAACAACGGTACCAAGAAGACCGGTCAACGTACCCAGCGTTACGATAGAACCAACGATGGGGAGGTTTTCCTGCAACATTGGCATTTCGAGAGCTGTAGCCTCATCGAGAGCTTTCTGAATAGAGAGAACTTTCTGATCCTTGTCTAACTCAGTGTTTGCGTCCATTTCCTTATACTTTGCAAGCGTTGCACCAACAACGTTAGCAACAGAACCACGCTGCTTGTCGCAAAGAGCCTGAGCCTTTGCAAGATCCTTCTGCTGAAGAGCAACCTTGATATCAGCAACGAACTTAGCAAGGCTAGTGCGGCCATAAGCGTTGCGAATAGCGAAGAAACGCTCAATAGCAAAAGCCAAAACAGAGAGAAGCATTGTCCAAATCAGAGGCACAATGAAACCACCTTTGTAGACAGTACCAATCAAGTCACCTGTGATAGGCTGAAGTTCACCATCAACCTGGAACATGAAACTCTTACCAGTTTCAACACCACCCTGGAAGTGACTAACTGCACCAAACACAAAGAGGAAGATGCAAATTGCAATCACGAAGCAGCAAAGAATCACTGAAAAACCGGACTTAATGCCCGTGAAGCCCTTAGACTGAGAAGCCTTGGGAGCGCTCTTAGGAGCGGTTGCACCTTGTGGTGCGGTAGCATTTGTTGTTGCCATTTTGTTTTTAGAATTTAGTTAATTATAAATTAATTATATTGTCTTTTAATCATTTAGAATCTCGACAGCCTTAACAGCAGCCAATAATTGGAAGCAAATATACATAAACTTTCATACATATTGCAAACTCTGTCTTAAAAAGTATAAGTTTTTTTATTCTCTTTGTTTATGCTTTAAACTCACTTATCCATAAAATTAAATTTCAAGAATGTTTTTATAGAGATTCTAAAGCAAATACACAAGATGCTTCGAAATTATAGTATTAATTCAAAGAGTGGATTTCAAAAGTATTCGCATTATTCATAAAACCGTGTTGTAAAATCAGATTTATGACTTAGTGAGCATTCGCAAACAGCAATATTTCAAAAAAACAGTATCTTTGCCCTGTAAAATCTAACAAAATTAGAATTGTTATGGAAAAGATCGACTGGTCGAACTTGAAATTTGGTTACATGAAGACGGACTACAACGTTCGTTGCTACTATCACAATGGAGAGTGGGGTGAGATTGAGGTAAGTTCTGATGAAAACATTTCGCTTCATATGGCGGCTATATGTCTCCATTATGGACAGGAAGCTTTTGAAGGTCTCAAGGCTTTCCGTTGCCCAGATGGAAAAGTACGCATTTTCCGCATGGAAGAAAATGCAGCACGTATGCAATCCACAAGTCGAGGTATCGAAATGGCAGAAATGCCTACCGATAAGTTCTGCGAGATGGTAAAAAAGGTTGTACATCTCAATGAGCGTTTCATACCTCCCTACGAGAGTGGCGCAGCTCTTTATATCCGTCCATTACTCATAGGTATAACACCAGATGTTGGAGTGAAGCCTGCACAAGATTTTTTATTCATTATCTTCACCACTCCCGTTGGGCCCTACTTCAAAGGAGGATTTGCAACTAACAATTATGTTATTATGCGTGATTATGACCGTGCGGCTCCCCTTGGAACTGGATGCTACAAGGTAGGCGGCAACTATGCTGCTAGCTTGAAAGCAAACGTTACGGCTCATAAAGCTGGTTACGCAGGAGAATTCTATCTTGACGCAAAAGAAAAAAAGTATATAGATGAATGTGGAGCAGCTAATTTCTTTGGTATAAAGAATAATACCTACATCACACCTAAATCTTCTAGCATTCTGCCATCCATTACAAATAAGAGTCTTCAGCAGATTGCTCTCGACTTAGGCTTAAAAGTGGAAGCACGCCAAATTCCAGAAGAAGAACTCGCCACCTTTGAAGAAGCTGGTGCATGTGGAACTGCAGCAGTCATCAGCCCAATCAATCGCATTGACGACCTCGAGAAGGGGCTCCAATATCAGATTGCAAAAAATGGAGAACCAGGCCCTATCTCAACAAAACTTTACACCACATTGCGCAACATTCAATACGGTATAGAAGAAGATCGCCACGGATGGGTCACTGTTCTAGATTAACCACTGAATTTGCAATATCTCTACACCAGAGTAAAACAACTAAAGATGAAATATCCTACGCTCATAATAGGTCTTTTAGCCGCTTCCGTTCTTTTGCCTGCTTGTAACGGGCAGAAGAGCGATAAGGAGAAAGAACTGGCGGAACTCCGACAGTTGGCTGAACTGGATCGCCGAGAGATGGAAAATCAGTATGCCGAATATGCTGCACAATACGGCGAGATGAAGAAGACGATCAAGGACGATACCCTTCAAGCTCGTCTCAACGCGGAGCAGCTACGCGCCGAACGCCTGTTAGCAGAACTCAAGAATACAAAAGCAACAAGTTCTGCTGAAATCCTCCGACTCAAGAAAGAATTGGCAACAGTACGCGCAGTCTTGCGCGACTATATTCGACAGGTTGACTCTCTTCAACAAAAGAATATTCGCTTAACTTCTGAACGCGATGCGGCACGTGCTGATGCAGCTCTTTCTCACCAACAAAATGAAGCGCTAACAACAAGCAATCAGCAACTCAAAGAAACAGTTGAAGTGGCAGCACAGCTCAATGCAACAAGCATTAGTGTCACGCCAATCAAAAAGAACGGAAAACCGGCAAAGAACACAAAGGATATTAAGAACTTTGTCATCAACTTTAATATTGCACGCAATGTCACTGCTAAAACTGGTAACCGCACAGTTTACGTTCGCCTTTTGAAACCGAGTCAAAACGTTTTAGGAGTCTCTGGGAGTTTCAAATACGAGAATAAGAATATACAATTTAGCGCTTCTCGCCAAGTGGAATATACTGGTCAAGACACGCACATTTCCATCTATGTACCAGCAAACGAATACTTAGAACCTGGAACCTATTCTGCTTATATCTTCTGCGACGGTCAAATGATCGGTAGCGGCAATGTAACAATGAATAAGTAGCTTCTACTAGAAACATTGGAGTTTTATAATTTTCTAATAAAGCTCTAAACCTTCTTTTCATCCGCAATGCCTTCTACAGGGAGTTGCGGATATTTTTTTCTTGTACTATCTATTTTTACAAAAAGGTCTCCACACTTATTTGTGTAGAGACCTTTAAACTTTATCTGTATCTAAACAATTTACTCTGCTTCAGCAGCAGGAGCTGTCTGACGATAATAAGCAAGTTGTTCCGGAGTCATATTCATGATGAAAGCATGGTGCTTAGCAACTTCTGCTGCAACATGATTAGCATAAACGTGTGCACTCTTAGCGAAGAGCTCTGGGCGTTCGTTAGCATTGTAAAGCAAGAGGTGGAGCATAATAGTATCCGCAGCGATCTCTACGAGATGACGTGCACAGATATCGTGGAGCTCCTGATTTGCGGCTTCCTTCACCTTAGCAGTAGCTTCTTCTAGCTTATCAGCCATCGTTTTAGCAATGTTTTGCAGAGGTTGGAGATCGACACTCAGCTGAGTAGCTTCGAACTCACGGCATTGAGCTAAATAAGAACCATTGGTGACGTAGCGAATGGCAGCAACAACCTGCAACTGCGTTGTACCTTCATAGATGCTTGTGATACGTGCATCGCGATAGTAGCGCTGAAGAGCATAATCCATCATGAAACCAGAACCACCAAGAATCTGGATGCCATCGTAGGTATTTTGGTTAGCATATTCAGAGTTCATACCCTTTGCCAGCGGTGTGAGACTATCAGCAAGTTTTGCATAAGCCTTCTGCTCTTTGCGCTCTTCTGGTTCGAGCTTGCGTTCGCGAGCAATATCTTCAAGAGTTTTGTAGATATCAACATAGCGACTGCACTGATAGAGCAATGCACGACCAGCATCCAATTTAGCTTTCATCAGTGCCAGCATATCGTAGACAGCCGGGAAGTTGATAATCTTCTTACCAAACTGCTCACGATCTTTAGCATAAGAAAGTGCCTCATCGTATGCGCCTTGAGAGATACCTACACTCTGGGCAGCAATACCCAGACGAGCACCATTCATCAGCGCCATGACATACTTGATAAGTCCGAGTTTGCGATCACCGCAAAGTTCAGCATGCGCATTCTTGTAGACAAGTTCGCAAGTAGGACTTCCATGGATACCCAATTTATTCTCAATACGACGTACATTTACGCCACCTTGACGCTTATCGTAGATAAACATAGAGAGACCACGACCATCCGTCGTGCCTTCTTCTGAACGAGCCAAAACGAGGTGGATATCTGCATCGCCATTGGTGATAAAACGCTTCACACCATTGAGTAACCAGCAACCCTCCTCTTCACTATAAGTAGCCTTCAGCATAACTCGCTGTAAGTCAGAACCTGCATCGGGTTCAGTCAAGTCCATTGACATGGTCTCACCTGCACACACACGAGGAATAAAGCGAGAGTGCTGATCTTCATTACCAAACTCATAGAGCGTCTCGATACAATCTTGCAAGCTCCAGATATTACCGAAAGCTGCATCTTTTGCTGCAACAATTTCAGCACACATCGTGTAAGGAGTGATGGAGAAATTGAGACCGCCAAAGCGACGCGGCATCGTCATACCGTTCATACCTGCGCTCACCATCGCCTTCAGATTAGCTTCTGTTCCCGAAGCATAACGAACGCGGTCGCCTTCATGGTGAGGACCTTCAAGGTCTACTCCCTCAGCATTATCGGCAATGGTAGTAGCTGTTATGTCGCCAACTATGTCGAGCACGCGATCGTAACTATCCATCGTATCGGCATAGTCCAGCGGTGCGTAATCAAATTTATCTTTGTCTGCAAAGTTGCGTTCTTTTAACTCAACGATGCGCTTCATAAGAGGATGGTTCAGCTCGAACTTCAGTTCCTCATGATCGCTATAACAATTTGCCATATCTCTTACTTGCTATTTTCTTTGTAATACTTAATAAGTTTGGGAACTACCTCCTCTACTGAACCTGTGATGACGTAATCAGCAATTTTATTGATGGGTGCTTCGGGATCGGTATTGATGGAGATGATGATGCCACTCTCTTGCATACCTGCAACGTGCTGAATGGCACCGCTGATACCGCAAGCAAAATATACTTTGGGACGTACCGTTACACCTGTCTGACCAATCTGCAGTTCGTGTTCGCAGAAACCTGCATCGACAGCAGCACGACTAGCACCCACTTCACCATGAAGTTCCTCAGCCAATTTGCGGAGTAAGTCGAAACCTTCTTTGCTACCAACGCCATAACCACCCGCTACAACAATTGGAGAGGATTTCAGATTGTTCTTAGCTTTCTCTACGTGACGTTCCAGAACTTTTACGATATAATCTTCAGCAGGTACAAACTTAGCAACATCTTCATAGATAACTTCTCCCTTGTATTCGGGATCCACTACCTCAGCCTTCATCACGCCGCTACGCACCGTAGCCATTTGGGGACGGTGATCGGGGTTAACAATCGTTGCAACAATGTTACCACCAAAAGCAGGACGAATCTGATAGAGCAGATTATCGTAGTGCTTACCTGCTTTCTTATCATCGTAATCGCCAATCTCAAGTGCTGTACAATCGGCAGTAAGACCGCTAGTAAGAGAACTTGAAACGCAGGGGCCGAGATCACGCCCGATAACAGTAGCACCCATCAAACAAACCTGTGGTTTCTCTTGCTTGAAGAGATTCACGAGAATGTCCGTGTGGGGCTTCGTTGTGTATGGATAAAGACCTTCTGCATCAAACACATGGAGCTTGTCAACACCATAAGAAAGAATTTCTTTCTCTACATGTCCCTTAATGCCAGCACCAGCAACAATAGCTTCGAGCTGTACACCTAACTGATTTGCCAACTTACGGCCTTTTGTCAGAAGTTCAAAGGAAACTTCCTCTACCGTAGTCTTATCTATTTCGCAATATACAAATACGTTATTCATTGTTTCCTTTTTTAATTATCCAATTGTATGGCTATCTAACAATTCCTTAACAAGGCTCTCCACATCGGCATCTGCAGCTGTGAGTTGCTTGCTTTCTTTTGCCTTGAATACAATATTCTGAACGGCTTTCACCTTTGTAGGAGAACCTGCGAGACCGCACTGTTCAAGGTCGCCATCAACATCGGCAACACCCCATTGCGTTACAGTCAAATAAGGTTTTTTATCGTATTCTTCTGCATAGGGTAAGCCCTCTGCGGGGCGCTCCATCGGAGCTGTAGCGCGCTTGTACTTCATCACAAGTTTAGCATTGCGCGGACGACAAGGAGCCGCGTCACCATTCACAGTGAGCAAGAGAGGTAGCGGTGCCTGAACACGTTCTACACCGCCATCAATATGACGTGTAACAGTAATCTGGCCGTCCTTAATTTCGTCGATACTCGTGACATAAGTGATTTGGTTTAGTCCGAGTTTCTGAGCCACCTGCGGACCTACCTGAGCCGTATCACCATCAATAGCTTGGCGTCCACCAATGATAAGATCGGGCACACCAATCTTGCAAATAGCCATAGAAAGAGCATAGCTCGTTGCAAGTGTATCTGCACCGGCAAAAGCTCTATCTGTCAGCAGATAGCCGCCATCAGTTCCACGATAGAGACCTTCACGAATCACTTCTGTGGCACGGGGAGGACCCATTGTCAAAATATGGATGGTTGAACCTGGATTCTGATCTTTAAGACGCAGGGCCTGCTCAAGGGCGTTCAAATCCTCAGGATTGAAAATAGCAGGGAGGGCTGCACGATTCACTGTGCCTTGCGGCGTCATGGCATCGGGACCCACGTTGCGAGTGTCGGGTACTTGTTTGGCAAGTACAACGATTTTAAGACTCATATTAAAAGTTGTTAGTTGATTTATCTAAAACTATCGAATTAATTCGGCGCAAAATTACGCATTTTATATAAGCAGAGCAAGTTTCCCCTTTCTTTTTTGCGCATTGCGGCCTATTTTGTGCGATTGTAACAATTTTTCTAAAAGAGCTCTGACCATCACGGATATGGAACTGTTTGAAAATAGAACTGAACGCAACACTTATATTTTATATAAAAGGTGTATTTTTGTGCAAATAACAAAATAAGAGAAATATGAAAATAGGAGATCGCGTTAGGTTTCTCAACGAAGTAGGAGGAGGCATTATTGCTGGCTTTCCCAGTAAGAAAACTGTACTCGTCACAGATGAGAGTGGTTTTGACATTCCCGTTTTAGTTACAGATGTGGTAGTTGTTGAGACTGACGACTATAATATTGTTCGAACTCCCAAGGAGGAAGCGAAGGCTAAAAAACAATCTGAAACTAAACAACCCGACACGTATATTCACAGTGACGACGATGAGGAGGAGAAAGAGGACGACAGACCTATCACCTTTCGCCCGCGCCCCTTGGAACGCCGAGGAGCCGATGTTCTTAATCTCTTCTTAGCTTTTGTTGCTCCGAAAGGTTTAGATGCTCCAGACACCTCGTTTGAAGCTTATCTCATCAATGATAGCAACCTATACATTCAATTCATTTTGCTCAATCAAGATGGAAAGGCATTCACTGTTCGTCACGCAGGTCTGATTGAGCCGAACACAAAACTTTTCTTGGAGGAATTTCTACGCACCGAACTCAATGAGTGGGAAAAGGTGACAATACAGGCCATTGCTTACAAGCAGGATAAGCCTTATCGTTTGAAGAAGCCTATTGATGTTTCTTTGCGTTTGGAAGGTGCAAAATTCTATAAGCTACACACCTTTACAAATAACGACTTTTTCAATCTACCTGCTCTTATCTTCGATGTTGTGCGCGATGACAAACCTGCACGCAGTATATTCATAGATGTGGATGATATAAAAGAAGCGATTATAGAGACAAAGCAGCCCGAACACATTCTGCGCCAACCTGCGCGCACAAAGACTCAAGCAGCAGATGGGCCTATTGAGGTTGATCTCCATGCAGAAGAGATTCTCGACACCACGCGCGGAATGGAACCAAAAGATATTCTTGACTATCAGCTAAAAGTATTCCGCGAAACGATGGAACAAGAAAAGAAGCACAAAGGACAAAAGATCGTGTTCATCCATGGCAAAGGAGAAGGAGTTCTGCGAAATGCACTCCTCAAAGAGTTGCGCTCACACTACAAAGAATGTCGCTACCAAGACGCCAGCTTCCGCGAATACGGATATGGGGCAACAATGGTCATTATTGGTTAACAAGTGTAAGTAGCCCCCTCTCCTATCGAGAGTAAGACAAAAAACAACGAGACACAAACTCATTGCGAATTTTCGCTGTAGTTTGTG
>NZ_CAUTBW010000045.1:0-18599 GCF_963536905.1 uncultured Alloprevotella sp.
TCCCAAGCATGGGGAAAGGACGAGGAGAATCTTACACACTTTTTCAGACATTACCTCCTGTCCCCCCTCTTCGTTTGCTTTACATCCCTATAGGATTAGTAATATCAATACGCAGGCCCAGCGCATTGATCAAGCGGAAAAACAATCCTACGCCAGGCTCTACCACTCCATTCTCAATCTTAGAGATATAAGACTTTGTTGTCCCTACACGCAGGGCAAGTTCGCTTTGTGACACTTTGGCTTCCTTGCGTGCTTGAAGAAGTAGTTGTGCTGCATAGAAAGCCTTAGCTTCTTCTTCGAATTGCAAGCGTTCAGGGCTGCCCTCTTTACCATATCGTGATTCTAATATGGCATCATAGTCTGTGATGTTATTCTTTTTCTGCATAGTATTGTTCTTTTATTTTTAATGCCTTTTCTATTTCCATGCTCGGTGTCTTCTGTGTCTTTTTCTGAAATCCGTTGAACAACACAACTATTTGTCCATCATCAAAAATAAAAAAGACACGATAGATGTTCCCATTAAATTCCGTGCGCAATTCGAATAGGCCTTCTCGAATGAGTTTGACAAACTTTGTGGAAAGCCGCTCTTGAGTTTTCAGAAGCTGTAAGCCATAATCAATCTTTCGTCGCTCTCCTTCGCTTAGCTGTTCGATAAAGTCTAAAAAGTATCTTTTATAAACTCTTATCTTTCTGTTCATAGGGCAAAGATAAAAAGAAAGTTTCCATATAACGCAACTTTTTGTAGTTTATTAAGTATATAGGAAGAGAATTTTATTTGAAGATGAGTTGCAACTATACAGATCCATTAGTCTCCGGCTGCGTCGCACTGCAAGCGTTGAGGGAGAAACTCAGATGGGTAGGGGTGGCTGCTGTGCGACACCGCCGGTGTCGTAGGGTGGGTTTGTCTACCTTCCACGGGTTCGCCCTTTGGGCATCACCCGCGGTTACGCATAGTGTGTCCCCTCTGGAGACAGTGGGTGAGCACGTGGAGGCGTTTCGCCTGCCTCCGTCCTTGCTATCGCATATAGTCTTGTGAATGCTCTCATCCACTACTTCGCCAGCCTCTGTTCTTGCATATCGCGTATAGTCTGTAGACACTTTCACTACCTCTCCTCCTCAGTAGCATCCACACAGAGACATTCTCGCCTCCGGCGGAGGCGCACCATGCTTAACCGCGGGTGATGCCCGAAGGGTGAACCCGTGGAGAAGAGGACAGAGAGAACTCCGACGCCGGCGGCGTCGCACTGCAAGCGTGGAGGGAGCATCACTCCCTCTCTCTAAGAGAAACGCAAATTTTGTTGTTATACAGGAGAGAAGTAATTGAAAAATAGTGGTTTAGGTGAGTAATAACAAGTTTTTTTGTTGTCACACTTATATCATGCATGTTTTCAGATACTTATACTCACAGTGTGACAACGTGACAACAGAAAAACAAGCACACAAGAAGGGTGCACTTCCCCATACTCTTCCTTCCCTTGATTGTGTTCTCCGCCACAATAAGCGCGCCAGCTGACACAATAAGCCTTTCAGCTCACATCCTTATTGTATTTTTTAACACAATAAGGAAATCTACGCTAACCTTTCTTATATCTACACATCTCCTCCAGAAAAAGCTAAAAAAATCTTCAGAATCTTCTGAAGATTTTCAACATAATTGGTGTGATTTATTCTAATGTTCAAGACTTTCTTTATACCAACGATACAGACGGCTAACACCTTCTTCAATTTCTACGCGATGAGTCCAGCCAAGACTATGGAGCTTGTCAACATCGATTAGTTTTCGTGGCGTACCATTGGGCTTGGTTTTATCCCATACGATTTCGCCCTGAAATCCGACAGTATGAACGATGAGGTCAGCAAGAGCACGGATGGTGATTTCCTTACCTGTACCGATATTGATGTGGCAGTTGCGGATTTCGCCTAAATCGGGAATAGCTCCACCTCGACCTTCACTGTTATCACGATTTACAGCGCCATCAGTACGTGTTCCGTAAAAAACACTGGAATACTTCTCCACACCAATAATGTCCTTGAAATCAACATTTAGCAGGACGTGGACACTGGCATCTGCCATATCTTCGCTCCAAAGAAACTCGCGGAGCGGACTCCCATTCCCCCATAGCATGACACGATTGTCTTCGATGCCGTAGAAAGCCAATGCTTGAAGAATGCGCTCTTTAGAATCTTCACCATCCACATTGCCCTCACCTATCAGTGCTCGTAGATTGTCCGTAGGATTTATAGGACGTTTGTTCATATCGGCTCGGATGGCGTCCCAATCGTTGTCATGGATGAGTCGGGCAAGGTATATTTTTCGCATCATTGCTGGCATGACATGTGAGTTTTCCAGATGGAAGTTATCATTAGGGCCGTAGAGATTTGTGGGCATAACAGCAATGTAGTTTGTACCATACTGCAAGTTGTAGCTCTCACACATTTTTAGCCCCGCTATTTTTGCAATGGCATATTCCTCATTGGTATATTCGAGCGGCGAAGTGAGCAGGCAGTTTTCCTTCATGGGCTGGGGAGCATTCTTTGGATAGATGCAGGTGGAGCCGAGAAAGAGGAGTTTTTGAACTTTGTGTGAATAGGCACTACTGATGACATTGCACTGCATCTTCATGTTTTGCATGATGAAGTCTGCGCGATAGATCGAATTGGCCATGATGCCACCCACGAAAGCTGCTGCAAGAACTACAGCATCTGGGCGTTCCGCCTCGAAAAACTGCTCGACGGCGTATTGATCCGTCAAGTCGAGTTCTTGATGAGAACGTTTCACAAGGTTTGTATAACCACGCCGTAGGAGGTTTTCACAAATGGCCGACCCAACAAGTCCGTTGTGTCCGGCAACGTAAATTTTAGCTGTTTTCTCTAACATGTTGTTACTTAACAATTCCCTTCTCCAAATATTCCACAAGATTTGTTCTGACTTGTTCGCTGGCTCGTTCTGCCGCCACTTTAGCCATATCGCTATCAACCATAAGGTTGACGAGTTCTTCAAAGCTGGTTTTATTCGGATTCCAACCTAATTTTGCTTTGGCCTTTGTCGGGTCGCCCCAAAGATTGATCACATCGGTAGGGCGGAAGAAGTCGGGCGACACTTCAATAAGCACTTCCCCCGTGGCCTTGTTGATACCTTTTTCATTGATGCCTTCTCCATGAAATTCAAGTTCTATCCCCACACGCTTAAAAGCGTAGTAGCAAAATTCGCGTACGCTATGCTGAACCCCTGTAGCGATGACGAAGTCCTCGGGGACTTTGTTCTGCAAGATGAGCCACATACATTCCACATAATCTTTGGCGTAACCCCAATCGCGCAAGGAACTAAGGTTTCCCAGGTAGAGCTTTTTCTGTTTCCCTTGCTTGATGCGTGCAGCAGCAAGGGTAATTTTGCGCGTCACGAAAGTTTCGCCACGGCGCTCGCTTTCGTGATTAAATAAGATTCCCGAACAGCAGAACATGCCATAAGCTTCGCGATATTCGCGAACAATCCAATAGCCGTAGAGCTTTGCAACAGCGTAGGGACTATAAGGGTGGAACGGCGTGTTCTCGTTTTGCGGCACTTCCTCCACTTTGCCGTAGAGTTCAGAAGTTGAAGCCTGATAGATGCGGCAACTGTCCGTCAATCCCGTATTGCGAACAGCTTCGAGAATGCGCAAAACACCCGTAGCATCAATGTTGGCCGTGTATTCCGGAGAGTCGAAACTCACCTGCACATGACTTTGTGCCGCCAAGTTGTAGATTTCCGTAGGGCGCACCCTACCAATGACTCCCATAAGACTCATGGAATCGCCTAAATCGGCATAGTGGAGATGAAAGTGTGGATGTCCTTCAAGATGGGCAATGCGCTCACGAAAGTCCACAGAAGAACGGCGAATGATGCCGTGCACTTCGTAATCTTTTTCTAAAAGAAATTCGGAGAGATAAGAACCATCTTGTCCTGTTATGCCCGTGATGAGTGCGATGTTTTTTGCCATATTTTCTTAATGTGCTAATAAGTAAAAGTGCCAATGCCATTATTAAAATTCTCTTATAGAGAGATTACAAAAATAGGAAAAATTGTCAGACGAATACATTATTTTTCCTACGAAAGGGAGGAAACTACTACAACACTATCATGCTACATCACAAAATTTCTGTATAAACCCGAGAGAAAGCGAGCACGTTTCAGCAAAAGTAACTATCTTCGCCTTATATCATCAAAACATCATTCAGCATGACACTATTTAGCAAAATCGTAGCAGGCGAAATTCCCTCCTATCGCTGTGCAGAAAATGAAGAATTCTATGCTTTCTTAGACATCAGTCCGCTCTCACAAGGCCATACCCTCGTCATCCCCAAGCGCGAAGAGGATTATTTCTTCGACCTCACCGACGACGAACTGAGCCGCATGATAGTATTCACGAAGCGCGTAGCTCGCGCCATCAAAACGGCCTTCCCCTGCATCAAAGTGGGTATGGCGGTTCTGGGACTGGAAGTGAACCACGCTCACATCCACCTCGTCCCTATGCAAACAGAAGGCGACATGGATTTCCGCAAGGAGAAACTCCATCTCTCCGCCGAGGAAATGCAACAAACAGCCCACAAGATTCTCACCGCTTTCGAGGCTGAAAAGTAAATTTTAGTCTCCCTTATTTGGTAGAATCCTTAACTTTTTCTATTTTTGCAACGCAAAGTTCATTCACCGACCTTTGCACCGGACTTGTAGCTCAGTTGGTTAGAGCAACAGACTCATAATCTGGAGGTCCTAGGTTCAAGCCCTAGCTGGTCCACATAAAGAAGAAATCAGTGATTTAGAAACTATCTAAGTCACCGATTTTTCCTTTTTATGAAATTGCTATATCTGTTTGTCAGTACGCATTAAAACCTTAGTTTCTAACGATGATTTTTGTTTTTTTATAGGCATAATTTGTGTGAGAAGCATTGTTTTATTTTAACTTTGCAACAGAAACTTTTAAGAGCATGATAAAGAATATTTTACGAGGCTCTGGAATGATCAGAGCTGCGGTCGTTCTGATGCTGGTAGCTTTCAGCATCTCTGGGATTTCGGCTCAAACGGCAAAGAAAGATACGATTCCGAGTGCGCTGATGTATCGCATTTCGGGGAATGGACTTACTGCGCCATCGTATATCTTCGGATCTGTGCATACCGTGCCCCACGAGTTTGTGAGTCGTAGCCAAAAGTTTATGGAGATTGCGCACAACGTGCAGCGCATCGTCACGGAAATCGACCATCGCCAAAGCAAGCTGTACAACGATTCAAACATGGCGTCTGCCAAAGCTCTCTCCGAGCAGATTCTCCCTTATATCATGCTCCCCGCAGATAGCCAAATGCAGGTCATAGCCCCCGCAAAATTCCATACCGTTGATTCGCTCTTACACCGCTATCATCTGGTGAAATTTCTCGTACCTACCGACACTTGTTGGTGGCACTACGAACCAGGAGTGTTTGCTGCATCAGCGGTGCAACTGGCGATGGAGATGTATGCCATTTTAGGACAAGAATATATTGGGGTGAAAACGGGACAGAAATCAGTCATGATAGATGAGTATATGAACGTATTGGCCGATTCTCTTCACAAGGACTACGCTCAGTTGGAGTCGCTCGAATATCAGAAAAGTCTGCTCCCTCAGATCATGATCGACTTCCGAAAAGTGAAAATTGATTCCACCTTTATCAACAAGATGCACCGTGGTCTTGCCAATCTTGGCCCTATCGCCAATAGAGCTAATATGCTGTATGAAGTCATGACATCGCTGGACGGGATGATGGTATATGCACATCAAATGCTCAAGGCATATATGAGTCAAGACGGGCAGCGCACAGCTCAAGTCATGGCAGCTGCCGACAAGCAGGCCTTTCAGCAAATGGGGCAGCAGATTGCGCTCACAGAACGCAACGATCGCTGGATGAAAGTGATGCCCTCCATGATGAAGGAGAAATCGAACCTCTTCGTGGTTGGCCTCCTACACCTCACCTCCACAGATGCAGGCCCTGGCATTGTGGAAATGCTCAAGAAAGCAGGCTATACCATAGAGCCTGTGCGTATCTAAGAGTAAAAAAGAACATAGAGAAAACGAACATAACATATAGTTTTACATAATAAGACATAACAATGAAAGATTTAAAAGGAACTAAGACAGAGAAGAACCTGGAAACCGCGTTTGCAGGTGAGAGCATGGCTCGCAATAAGTATTCTTTCTATGCTTCAAAGGCAAAGAAAGATGGTTTTGAACAAATTGCAGCTCTCTTTGAAGAGACAGCTCAAAACGAGAAGGAACACGCCAAAATGTGGTTTAAATACCTTCATGGTGGCAACATAGGCACTACCAGCGAAAACCTCGAGGATGCTGCAGCGGGCGAGAACTACGAATGGACAGATATGTACGCCACTATGGCGAAGGAAGCACGCGAAGAAGGCTTCACGGAGATTGCTGCTAAATTCGAACTCGTAGCAGCTATTGAGAAGCACCACGAAGAGCGCTACCGCAAGCTCCTCGAAAATATCGAGGAAGGCATCGTATTTAGCCGCGACGGTGATCGCATCTGGAAGTGCCGCAACTGTGGCCATATCGTGATTGGTCCGAAAGCTCCTCAGGTTTGCCCCACTTGCAACCATCCGCAGAGCTACTTCGAGATTAATGCTGAAAACTATTGATAAACTGAGGTAATCGCTCCACTTGTACGCCGACCAACTTTATGAGGTCGGCCGCAAACTGAGCACAGACCTTTCGCAACTTAGTTTTCAAAACTAAACATTCAAGGCTGTCATTTTGATGCTCTCCTGCATCGGTGACAGCCTTCTTTTATGGATAAAAATACTTAGCTCTTTCTTCTTGTAGCTCCGTTTGTATCGGACTTTCTTTTTTTCTGTTGTCACACATTGAGTAGGAAGATTATGGGCGTGACAACAGTGTGACAATAAAAAATGTTGTCACTCAATTAAAGCTATTGTTTATCAACGCTTTCTCTCCTGCGTGACAATGTGACAACAAAAACTGCGTTTTTCTTGGGCGGGAGAGGAGAGATATTCCCTCCACGCTTGCAATGCGATGCACTGCACTCACCTCTGCTCGTCTGAGTTGCTCTCGAGAAAGCAGTGTATAAAAAAGCGGCGAGCGCAGTTGTCTCCGATGGAGATATCGTGCGTTCGCCGCTTGTGGGGGATTTGCGGATTAAGCAATTAGGCAATAGAGATCTTTATGATTTCGAGTTGGATGATGCCTTGTGGAATTTTTACCTCAACAATGTCGCCCACTTTGTGGCCGAGCAATCCTTGAGCAATCGGTGTGCGACTGCTGATTTTACCTTCGCGCAGGTTGGCCTCGCTTTCGCTCACGATGGTGTACTTCATCGTCATACCGTTCTTCACGTTTTTCATTTCCACGGTAGAGAGAATCTGCACAGTCTCGTTGCTGAGCTTGCTGGTGTCGATAATCTTTGCGTGTGCAATAGTTTCCTTTAGTTGGTTAATCTTCATTTCGAGCATAGCTTGAGCTTCTTTTGCTGCATCGTATTCGCTATTCTCACTCAGATCGCCTTTGTCGCGCGCTTCTGCAATCGCTGCAGAGGCTGCGGGGCGGTCGATTCGTTCCATGTGACGAATCTGAGCTACAATCTTATCGTAGCCCTCTTGGGTCATGTAAGCCATTGTTATTTGTTGTTATTAGTTGTTCAACAATAGTACAAAAACAAAAGAACTCTCGCTCTAGACAAGTGAGAATCCTTTACATCCTGTATGTTATTTTTCGTTTCTGTTGGCAAAGGTAGGCTTTTAATTCAGACATACCAAATTTTTCCTGTTTTTTAACCCTATAGCGCAGATGCCAAGAGAAACGTTGCCTATTGTTCGAGGCCTATTTCTTCTAAGATGGTCAAAGCTTGTCGGGCAGCGGCACCACCCAGTTTGACCGCATGGCGGAGGTGAGGGAGAGCTTCCTGGTTGTGACCTTGACGATGGAGGAGCTGCCCGATTTTGAGTTCTGCCTCGAGCAATCCTCGAGAGGCGGCCATATCGTACCAAGTGCGCGCTTCATCAGGTTTTTCAAATTCGAGCATCTCTCCTATATAATAAGGCGCGTAGAGATCGCCTTTATCGGAAGCTTTTTTGAAGTATTTGATAGCTTTCTTGGGCGAAGCCTCCACGCCACGCCCCGAGCGATAGAGCAGGGCGAGGTTGAACATACCCAACGCGTGTCCCTTGTCTGCCGCCCGCTCGTAGTATTTAGCCGCCAGCGGATAGTTGCGCGGTTGTCCCTGTCCTTGTTCGGCCATCATCCCGAGACGAATCAGCGCGCTGAGGTTGCCTTTCTTCGCTGCGCGTTCGTACCAAGTGAGTGCCGTTGCGTAGTTGGCTTGTGTGGGGAGTTCGAGCGAAAGCATATTGGCCAAGTCCACTTGCGCCTCGACGAGCCCTTGTTTAGCAGCCAAGGATAGGAAGTGAATAGCTTCTTTCAACGTGGGCTCAAAGCGGTCTTCTCCCTCAGCAGGAGTAATCATGAGATCAAACTCGCGATAGCGATTGCCCAGTTCTCTTTGTGCTTCAGCATCACCAGCCAATGCCTTGTTGCGTAAATCTGCTTCGTTGTTCATTATTTTTCTTTTATCTGCGAAATTACGTATTTCTGTTGGATTTTTCTGCTTTTAGCTTCTCTTTTGTATAGTGCTCTTGTCATTTCAAGTAGTTAAAACTTTGCAAAAAGTTGGTATGTTTTAAGAAACGTATTATATTTGTCCGTCTTATGCGAAAGAAGAGTATCTTCAGGATACGCATTTTGCTGCATTTTGCATATCAAGATTACAAATAGAGACTTAAATAAATTGTTAAACTCAAAAAACTGTTACGTAATGAAGAAGATTTCTTACCTTTTTTCATTATTACTTCTATCTCTGATAGGAGTAAATGCGTATGCCCAGAAGTACACTCTTGGCGAACAGCTGTCGGCAATCCCGACAGATGGTAGCAAGGTTGTTATCCAGAATGTTGGGCATAGCAAGTATTGGAATGGCGATGCCGATCTGACCTCCCAAGTGGGCGATGAGAGTCTCGTCATTTTCGAACCCACGGGCGAAGAAGTGAATGGTGAGCCCACCTATCGCTTCAAGCAAGTATCTACCGGCAAGTACATTCAGAATGTAATCCTTGATGGTGGTATGGACACTCAGGATAAGGGTGGTGCATGGATTCCTTACACTTCTAATCCTTCTGATGCTCTTGTCTTCACAGCTATGGCTGCTGAGCAAAACAGTACCGACTTCCGTAAGAAGGTGACTGGTAAGTTTGTTGAAGGTGGTTTTGTGTTTGCTTCAACTTACACATACCTGAACAACAACAACCTGACAGCTACTTACATCGAGGCTGAGCACGTACATCCTTACCTCGCTCCTTGGACGGGTGGTACAGAATGGCTCATCTTCTCTGTGTCTGAAGCTCATGGTGCAGAATATATCGGCAATGCCATCAATATGTTCTATCCCAATGGCGAGCCCACTACGGATCAGTATTCTGTAGGTACTCTCCCTGGTCAGATCTCCCAAGCAACATTGGATGCTGCTAAGGCTGCATTCCAGGCTGCTGTTGCAGCTCAGGCTAACCCTGCTCTGACGGATGCTGAGGCTGAAACTCTCGTTCAGAACCTCAAATCTACTGCTGAAGCTCTGAAGAATACGAACCCTGTAACTGCTGGTTACTACTATTTGAACGATAGCCGTGCTACTGCAAGCCATGCTTACGACAATGGTTCTAAACTGATGATCAAGAGTGGTGTGACTCACGAATCTCCCGCTACTGTTAACGATGTTGCTTACATCTTCCAGTTCATCCCAACAGGTGAGGAAGGTAAGTTCTATATCAAGAACTTCGGTACGAGCAACTATGTGAAGTATACGGGTGCTAATACAGCTTATGCAACTTCTTCTGATCAGTTCGCTTGGACTGTATCTAAGAGCACATTCAGCAGCAATACATTCAATATTGGTAAGACGGAGAGCGATGGTCTTTGGAATACATACACAAGCCAGGGCTTCATCTCTCAGTGGAACCAGAAGAACGATCCAGGTGATGCTTTCGTATTCACTCCGGTTCCCGAATCTGAGATTACGGCTCTTGTAAGCCAGGTGGCTCAGAACAAGCTCAACGTGGCTCTTAACGGCATTTATGAAAAGTCTTCTGTACTCAACACAGAGTGCCGCGTTTATACTTGTGATGTTCCCAACAGAACAGCAGAAGGTTATGTAACTTTCGACGAAGCTGGTCTTGTTACTGACGCAGCTCAGTTCTCTTCTAATGCTAAGCAAGGCAACGAAGGTTCTTTCGAAGGTCTTATCGACAACGTTGCAGGTCCTAAGGGTGCTTCTGGTAACAACTGGTATTTCCACTCTGCATGGCAGGGCGCTATCCGTGAGAACCACTATCTGCAGGTGAACCTCAACGATGCTGTTCAGAAACCTCTCTTCCAGTTTGCTAAGCGTTACAACGCAAATGGCGTGAACGACCTCCAGCTCTTCCGCTTGCTCGCAACTAACGATACAACTGGTACTTGGGCTGACGAAGGCCTCTATGGTGTTAACTACACGCAGAATGCTATTATCGGTAGCGACACGCTGAAGAATGGCGCAGCTATGGTTGCTCCTACTCTCACTCAACCTTATAAGTTCTTCCGCATTGTCTGCCTCAACTCAACAGGTAATCAGCAGCTCAATGGCTTCAAGTTCTTCCACATTGGTGAATTCCGTGTGTACAACAATGCACAGCTCGACGCAGCTCGTTCTACAATTTCTCAGGTTCCTGCAGCTGACGTTGCAGCATTCGAAACTGCTCTTGCTAACGCTCGTCGCGAGTTGAACAACAAGGCTGCTACGCAAGCTACTATCGATGCTCTGACTCAGGCTTACGACAAGGTGAAGGCTGCTCTGCCCGATCCTTCTACTGTTAGATCTTTGCTCAACGCACTGAAGACTCAGCTCACTAAGCTTCCGTTCTCTGATACTCCTTCTGTTGGTTTCTTCCCCACAAGCGCTAAGACAGCTGCTCAGACTGTTGTAGACGAGGTTTCTACCCTCGCAAACAACAAGCCTAATGCAAACGACTGGACGGTTGCTGAACTTCAGGCAGCTCAAGCTAAGTTGGCTGAAGCTAAGAAGACACTCGAAGCTAAGATGGTTCTCCCAACAGCTGGTAAGATCTACACTATCCGCACTGCAACAAGCAGCACTGCTGACGGTCGTGCCGCTAACGCTCCTGTTTACGCTGTGAACAACGGCTTCGGTACTGGTATCCGCTATATGGCTCCTAACCAGTCTGGCGCTGACTCTGTGAAGGTAGACGATCACTATGGTTACAACTGGCTTGTTGAAAGCGTTGATGCTGCTAACCAGACTGTACGTCTGAAGAATATGGGTACTGGTCGCTACATGGATCTCCAGAACCAGTTGAACGCAAATGTTACCCTCTCTGACACTGCTCGCGACATCCAGCTCTCTTCTGCTTACGATGTTAACTCTGGCGCAATGAACATCAAGGTGGGTACTGACAAGTATCTCAACACTGGTGCTGCTGGTCGTATCGTAGCTTACAACGGTGATATCAAGGCAGGTTTGAATAATGGTGCATTCACTATGGCTGAATCTGCTCTCAGCACTGACGGTACTTTCGTAGCTGTTACTAAGGGTAAGGGTCAAATCATCACTATGCCGTTCGATATCGATGGCTTCTATGGTAATGGTAAGGCATACTCATTCTTGGGTCTCCACGCTACTGGCACTGACACTGTTCTTGCATTCCAGGAAATCTCTGGCACAATCCCCGCAGGTACTCCTGTTTACTATGTAGCTGATGCTAACGAAAATGAAGTTAACGTAGGTGTAACACTCACTGGCGGTCAACCGACATTCGCTTTCGAAGGTAAGACTAACAACGGTATGATTGGTACTGTAGATGGTACGAAGATCACTAAGTTCACTTCTCTGAACTTCTACTCTGCAACTCTCTCTCCCGTACGTGCTTCTAACCCCGAATACATGAGAAATGTAGGCGCTAACAGCGGTTACTTCTCTGGCTTGGCAATGACTACTGAAGCTGGCAACCTCCAGGTGGCTCTGCCTAACAATGTTACTGCTCAGGAGCTTCTCAATGAGAACCTCTCAACGGGTATCGGCCTCGTAGTGGAAGGCAATAAGGCTAACGTTGTTTACGACCTCCAGGGTCGTCGCGTACAGAACGTGAAGTCTGGCCTCTATATCATCAACGGTAAGAAGGTTTTGGTAAAGTAATCAAATCATTTCTTCAATAATTCTCAAGGGCTGTCTCCGACAAAAGGAGGCAGCCCTTTTTGTGTATGTATGAATCCACTCACTGAAGACTGTCCTTTTCTTTATTCTAAGCGTCTTTTCTCATATCCCCTTTGAATGTATACATACTGCTTCAAAGCCGTTAAGAAACGCATATATTGTGCCTTAAAATGCTATAAGGAAGCTGACTGATAGCCTTATTGCGTCAGCTGATACAATAAGGCTGTCAGCCGACATCTTTATTGTATCTACGCCCCCAAAGCATCGAGGCATAGAGACGTGTAATTCTTAGTAGAGCAGTATCCTCCTTTTTACCCTTAAACCTTTGTCGTTACTTAGGAAAAATCGTATATTTGTAACCTATATGAGACAAGATAAAAACAAAGCATAATATATGGAAGAAATCGAACAGAACGGCTCCAATTATTCCGCCTCCAATATCCAAGTTCTTGAAGGTTTGGAAGCGGTACGCAAGCGCCCTGCCATGTACATTGGTGATACAGGTGAACGAGGCTTACACCATCTGGTTTACGAAACGGTGGACAACTCTATCGACGAAGCCCTTGCTGGCTATTGTACTCACATTGAAGTAACAATTTGTGAGGACAATTCTATCGTTGTGCAAGACAATGGTCGCGGTATTCCCGTAGATATGCACCCCAAAGAGCATCGTTCTGCCCTCGAGGTTGTTATGACCGTGCTCCATGCCGGTGGTAAGTTCGACAAAGGTTCCTATAAAGTCAGTGGCGGTCTTCACGGTGTTGGTGTGAGCTGCGTTAACGCTCTCTCCACTCACATGAAGTCGCAAGTGTTCCGCGATGGTAAAATCTACCAGCAGGAATACGAAAAAGGAAAACCGCTCTACAGTGTAAAGGTGGTGGGTGAAACCGAACTGAGAGGTACTCGCCAGCAGTTCTGGCCGGATGATACGGTGTTCTCTACCACGACTTACAACTACGATACTCTTTCCAACCGTATGCGTGAGTTGGCCTACCTCAATGCAGGCTTAAAAATCACGCTGACCGATCTCCGCAAGGACGATGAAGGAAACATCCGCCAGCAAGAGTTCTTCAGTGAGCAAGGTCTGCCGGAGTTCGTTCGCTATCTGGACAGCAGTCGCTCACATCTCTTCGACGATGTCATCCATATCTCAACCAACAAAAATGGCTTGCCCATCGATGTGGCTGTGATGTACAACACAGGATATTCTGAAAATATCCATTCCTATGTCAACAATATCAATACGATAGAAGGTGGTACTCACTTAACAGGTTTCCGCCAAGCGCTCACGCGTGTGCTTAAAAACTACGCTGAACAGACAGCAGCAAAGCAGATAGAGAAAGCTAAAATCGAAATCAGTGGCGAAGACTTCCGCGAGGGTCTCACTGCTGTCATCAGTGTCAAAGTGGCCGAACCTCAGTTTGAGGGGCAAACTAAGACGCGTCTTGGCAACAGTGAAGTGACAGGTGCAGTCAATCAAGCAGTGGGTGAGGCTTTCACCAATTATTTGGAGGAGCATCCTAAGGAGGCAAAGCTCATTGTCGACAAAGTGATTCTGGCAGCAACAGCCCGCATCGCTGCGCGAAAGGCACGCGAGAGTGTGCAGCGCAAAAGTCCGCTCACGGGTGGCGGTTTACCAGGTAAGTTGGCCGACTGCTCTAGTAAAGATGCTGCTGAATGCGAACTTTTCCTTGTCGAGGGTGACTCAGCAGGTGGTTCTGCCAAGCAGGGACGCAGTCGTCGCACGCAAGCCATTCTGCCGCTCCGTGGTAAGATTCTCAACGTAGAGAAAGCCATGTGGCACAAAGCTTTCGAGAGCGATGAAGTCAACAACATCATTCAGGCCATGGGCGTTCGCTTCGGTCTGGACGGTGAAAGTAAAGAAGCCAATATCGAGAAATTGCGCTATCACAAGGTTATCATCATGGCCGATGCCGATGTCGATGGTCAGCACATCGCAACGCTCATCATGACTCTTTTCTATCGCTATATGCCACAACTCATTGAGGACGGTTATCTTTACATTGCCATGCCGCCCCTCTATCGTTGCAAAAGTAAGAAGGGTAACCACGAAGAATATTGCTATAATGAACAAGCACGCTTGCAGTTTATCAAAGACTACGGTGAAGGCTCAGAAGACAATATCGTGACGCAGCGCTACAAAGGTTTGGGTGAAATGAATCCCAGTCAGCTCTGGGAAACTACCATGAACCCCGAAACGCGCCTTCTCAAGCAAGTAACGCTCGAAAACGCTACCAACGCCGATTTCACCTTCTCTATGCTTATGGGTGAAGATGTTGGACCTCGTCGCGAGTTTATTGAGCGGAATGCCACATACGCTAATATTGATGCATAGACTTTACAAAAATATAGGTAAATCTTGAGAAATAATTGAGCAGACGCTTGGTAGTTTTGGATTTAACCTATATCTTTGCGTCAACAATAAGGAAAAGAGAGCAAAAGACTCTCCTTCCGAGGATCATGATAATAACACTCATCTATTATAGTATTTATCATCTCCGCTGTCTCTTCAGATGCGAATCTCAAGTACAGTAAATTTTGTAAAGTTTTAATAATACCATCTAGAGGCTCTCCGTATGCGAATACCGAGAGCCTCGAACTTTTTCTATATTTTATGTATCTTTGCGGAATGATGACAGATCGAGAAAAAGCATTATCGGGGCAGTGGTATAATCCCGCTGCCGATCCCGAACTCCGGCAGCAAATGAAGCGTACGCAAGCTTTGCTCTACGACTATAACCGCCTGCACCCGTCCGATAGCGAGGGGCGCGATGCGCTCATTCGTCAGATTCTGGGGCAGGTAGGCGAGGAGTGCTGCATTCTCCAACCTTTCCTTTGCGATTATGGCGTGAATATCAGCGTAGGTCATCATTTTTTTATGAACAAAGGTTGCCAAATCCTCGATGGCGGGCATGTAACTTTCGGCAATAATGTTTTCGTGGGTCCTATGTGTGGTTTTCATACAGCGATTCATCCCTTCGATGTTGAGCAACGCAATCGTGGCGAAGAGCGTGCCGAGCCCATCCGTGTGGGCAATAATGTATGGATTGGAGCGCAGGTTTGTGTGCTTCCGGGCGTCATCATTGGCGACAACTCTGTCATAGGTGCAGGCAGTGTTGTTTCGCGCGATATTCCCGCCGGCGTTGTTGCCGCCGGCAATCCTTGTCGAGTACTCCGAAAACTCTAATCTTCAATCTCCCTTACTGATAATAGGCGTTTGCGCTGTAACGCGCTTCGTTTTTCCCGTACAGTGTTCCACGTGCAGGCAGATGATAGCCGTACGGTGAAGGCTCTTTTCTACGTATTTATAACCCACAATCCTGTCGTTCGGGCTGAGCTTATCCACGAAAAGCCGCATAGCTTGCCGCCTCCGCTCTTCATCCTTCACAATCTCCGCCCTACACGTCAGCACAAGACTCCTGTAAGCCTCCGTAAACTTATTGGGTACAACGTGGCAGTCCTTCCCGATGATCGTATACGTCACGCGCGGTTCTCGCTCTATACATCTCAATTTCCGCCCCTCTGGCGCACAGTGCAGATACACCACATCCTCACTTTCGTCATAAACATAGTTGAGCGGAACGCCATACCCACCGCCATCTTCAGCCTGCATCGCCAAAAATCCGAAGTCAGCATCCTTAAGCAACTCCAGCGCACTCTCTTCATCCAGCAACCTATCCTGTCGCCGCACTTCAGAATTATCGTACTTCATTATTCTTTCTTTCGTTTTATACAAGCAAAGATACACCAACTCCCACAGTTCTGTTGCTTGATTTTATAAGTTTTTCTTCAAATCTCCGTTTGTCCTTTTCTCACAGTATTCGCATTTTCTTTAACCCATAGAGAACGATTCCCCAAAAGAGAATCCATCCACCTATCAACTCAATATTTGTGAGTGCATCTGATGAGTCGAAGCAGAATATTAACGAGAAAATCATTGCAAAAGCCACGAATATCAGCACAATAAATCTTCCTACTATCTTCATCTTTCTTTATTTAACTAATTAACGTGAGTTCGACGAATTATAAGTGTCTATAAATTTGGTGATCATAGCGATTTTGTTTGTAATTATTTGTATTTCAATACCTTAAAATTACAACAAATTTCACTAATCACCAAATTTATAGACACTTATAATTCATCGAACTCATGTTAATATTCGTTGAATACTGTCAAGCTGTATCTTTAGATTGTCATTTTCCATTTTTGCAATTTTCTAAGATAGGTATTGTTTACAAAGATAGGGCATTCGTTGGAGAAAAAGCCAAGAAAGGGAAATAAACAGAATAAAGCAATGTTTGAGATGAAAAGATGTTAAAGAAAACGTTTTTTATTTTAATTCCATTGGCATTTGAGATAAATATTATATCTTTGCAAAGCAAATGAGGTATATAATAAAACTTATTGCATTATGAGTAAACTTTTGGATGATTTGATAAACTTTCTTTCCTCTGCAACATATGAGCAGTTGAAAGCAAATTGGAAGTATTTGGAGCCTTATGAAAATATAGGACCAAATGCAAGAGAATTTGTTGAGTTTTTTGTGGAAGATTTTCAATACTCATTGCACAATGATGTTAGTAACTTGATTATTGTAAATAACAAAAAAAATCCAGAGTATAGCTTTGGATTTTTTCATTTATAGGTAAATATGGAAAAGGTTGCATTTAAATTTCACAACTACTATTTTACAAAAGCAAGAATACAATTTCCTGCACAGACTGAACGTAATTTAGACTTGAATGTAAAGTTCATTCCTAAAGGAGAGTTCTTTAAAGATAGAGCTATGTTCAATTTGGATTTAGGTGTTATTATATCATCGCATAATAATGAAATCGAAACACAGCTGGTAGAAATTGATTGCCATTCAGAATTTGTGTTCTCTGAACAAATTGAATTATGCAATATTCCGAGTTTCTTTTATCCCAATAGCATTGCTATTATTTTCCCTTACATTCGCGCATTTATTAGTACCCTTTCTTTACAAGCGAATATGAATCCTATAATTTTGCCTACGATGAACCTGACTTCTTTGCAAGAAGAGTTAAGGAATAATACTATAGAGAAATAGTAAAGATGCCCACTGACTTGTATCAAACTTTAGAAGACAAATCTAATGTTGATTATGTAGAAAAACACGGCCCTTTTATTTGTAAAAGGGGGGACGCGTGGTTAGGCAGAGGGTGTTATTATTGGGACACTTTCGTAGATAATGCCCATCTTTGGGGTAAAAAAATCTACAAGAAAACCAATAAAGACTATATAATATGCCTATCAAAGGTTGATTTTAATAATAAGAATGTCTACGATCTAGAGGATTCAAACACTTTGTTTGAATTTAAAATTTTAGAGGGAAAGCTTTCCGAGGTGTATCCAGGCAAAAATATAACAGTGGCTGTAGTGTTAGAACAATTAAAGCAATCACAGGAGTTTACTTATAAAGCGATTAGAGCAAGGGCTATGGACGATATGAATAGTCATATACAGAAAATATCATTTAAGATAGGGCACATTGCTTATCTTGACACTTGTCCTCATATACAAGTATGTATTCTTGATAAGACTTTTATTGGGGAAGATAATTTCAAAGTAATATTTCCGGATGAATACTGTGAGGATTATAGGATATAGTTTGTATTTAGTTGCATTAAATAACCTCATTACTTTTGATTTTTAGTAAATATAACCCTCTTTCTATATCCAGCAAATTTTTCCCACAGCTATGACTGTAATTACTCATGCACTCTTCTACAAAGTCAGAGTATGCTACTATTCCTTTGGTTATGCCCCTTGTGTTTCAACTGACTTCGGGTCTAAACCGCTGGGTACATTCTGATTGAGTATGACAGATTATTTCGTCTGTCATATCTTCCGTAGAGGGTGGAGTATTGCTGTAGTTTGACTTCTTCCCAGAAACTTCATGCTTAGAAAAATGGTTTCTTAATATACGACTTTCCTTTGTTAGATACAGTCGGTAAAGACAAACTGTCGCAATTGCAAGCCATTAGTATCATCTTGTTACCATTAAGGTAGCACTAAAGAATGTATGATCGACTGCAGAACAGTCATTTATATAAAACGATTAGTATTAATTAAACCTAAATAAATGATGCCAAATATAGTCTAATTATACTTTTCTCATAGTATTGTTGCATAGTACACTTTTAGTATATATTGAAAAAGTAAAAACCCTTGTAAATCAGCGATTTACAAGGGTTTTATAGTACCCAGAGCCGCATTTGAAATATTAAATACGGGAACATCTTATTTAATCCTATTAAATCTCAT
>NZ_CAUTBW010000046.1:0-18526 GCF_963536905.1 uncultured Alloprevotella sp.
TCGCCCTTCGGGCATCACCCGCGGTTAAGCATGGTGTGTCCCCGCTGGGGACAGTTGGAGGATGTAATGGGTGTGTCTCGCTGAAAATTTTCCTTATTGTGCTGGCTGACGCAATAAGGGAGTGAGCTGAGAGCCTTATTGCGTTGGAGAATACAATAAGGAAAAAAAGACGAAAGTCCTGAAGAGAGTAACACTCTTCAGTAGTCCCAATTCGGTTTATAAATTTTCGTCTTCATGGATTTGATGCTACGATGAAAGGTCTTTCTGTTAGGAGTATGAAATCTTAGGAGGCTTTGCTCCAATAGAAAGGAGAGAGGTTGGTTCTTCTTCTCTAAACAAAAATTAGTGATTTCGCTGTTTGTATTCTTGAGTCAAGAGAGGATAAAAAACTTTAAATGCATCTCGGACGTATGGATGAAAGACTATTTTTGTCGCTAAAAATGTTATAAAAAATTAAAATAGCCTCCTAACTAATGAGGAGGGGTAAAAAAGCTTCTTTTTCTTTGCGGAATTGAAAATGTAAACTGAACTTTGCAAAAGGAATAACAATTAAGACTCTTATATGAAATTATTTTGTAAGCTGAAAACCCTGTGGAACGATTTCAAGAGTCGTCTTTCACGTGCAGAAAAAGTAGGTTTGATTCTGCTTGTCGGCTGCATAGCAGGACTTGGAAGCCTGTTTTTATATACCCTCCGCTTTACTACTTATTTGGGTGATGACCCTGCGGCGTGCATGAACTGTCATGTGATGGCACCTTATTATGCTACATGGGCGCATAGTTCGCATGCTCACACAGCAACGTGTAACGATTGTCATGTTCCGCACAGCAGTGTGTTTGCAAAGTACTATTTCAAAGCGAAAGATGGTATTGGACACGTGGCGGCCTTTGTGACCAAAAGCGAGAAAGATGTTATCATGCTCAAAGAGGCGAGTGCGGAAGTGATAATGGATAACTGTATACGTTGTCATACCCAGTTGAACACCGAACTGGTGAATACGGGGCGTATCGACTACATGATGGCGCAGCGTAACGAGGGGAAAGCTTGCTGGGATTGTCACCGCGAAACACCTCACGGACGAGTGGGGCTCTCGAGTACCCCCAATGCCATTGTTCCTTATCCGCCTGCAACAGCACCGCAATGGCTTCATAAAACCGTTGGCGGACGATAACCATTTCTTTCAATTGTAAAAACTAAAAAAATCATATCATTATGTCAGAACAACAGCGAAAACTCAAAACATGGCAAGGCTGGGCCCTCTTTGGTGGTGCCATGCTCATTGTCTTCTGTCTGGGGCTCCTGGCAGCGTCGCTGATGGAGCGCCGCGCCGAAGTGGCAAGTATCTTCAACAACCGCCGATTCCCGATGAAGGACAGCATTGTTTCCCTTAACGACTCCTTTGCTGCTGATTTTCCGCGTGAGTATGAAACATGGAAGATGACAGCAGATACTACGTTTGAAAGTGAGTTTAATGGGAGTCAACGTAAAGATGTCTTGGCTCAACGCCCCAATATGGTGATTCTTTGGGCGGGATACTCTTTCTCTTGGGAATACAATACTCCACGCGGTCATTCGCACGCCGTTGAGGATATGCGCGAAATTTTGCGCACTGGTGCTCCAATGACTCCTGGTGATAAGGGGGAGAAACAACCCGGAACGTGTTGGACATGTAAGGGACCAGATGTTCCTCGCTTGATGAGTGAAATGGGAGTGGCAAACTTCTATAAAGCACCTTGGTCGGCACATGGTAGTCAGATAATGAATTCTATCGGTTGCTCCGATTGTCACGACCCTGTCACGATGAATCTTCGTGTGAGTCGTCCCGCTTTGAAGGAGGCATGGGCACGCACCCACAACGGCGAAGATGTCAACACACGTCCACATCAAGAAATGCGTTCACTTGTTTGTGCACAATGTCATGAAGAATACTACTTCCAGAAAGGTACAAACTATCTCGCTTTCCCGATGGACGAAGGAAACACCGTGGAGGATATAGAGCGCTACTATGATAAGATAAAGTTTACAGATTATACGCACGCTCTGAGTCGTGCTCCAATGCTGAAGGCGCAGCATCCAGGCTATACGCTCTTTATGCATGGAACTCATGGCATGCGCGGTCTGTCCTGTGCCGACTGTCATATGCCGTACAAGGCAGAAGGCGGCGTTAAATTCTCCGATCATCAAATCACGAGTCCGTTAGCACATATCGAACGCACTTGTCAGGTGTGTCATCGTGAGAGTGCTGATAAGCTGAGAGGTTATGTTTACGAACGTCAGCGTAAAGTCAACGAAATTCGCGATCGCGTAGAGGCTGAATTGGCTAAAGCACACATTGAAGCGAAGTTTGCTTGGGATAAGGGTGCAACGGAAAATGAAATGAAAGAAACGCTGCAAGATCTCCGTTCCGGTCAGTGGCGTTGGGACTACGCAGTAGCTTCCCATGGAGCTTCATTCCACGCAACGGACGAAGTGATGCGCATTCTTGCTTCGGCTCTCGACTTTGCTCACAAAGCTCGCTTCTCTATTTCAAAAGTTTTAGCGAAGCACGGTTTCACAGGTGAAGTTCCAATGCCCGATATCAGTACGAAAGCCAAAGCGCAGAAATACATCGGCTTGGATATGGCCAAGATGAATGCCGACAAACATAAGTTCCTTACTACCGTTGTTCCTAAATGGATTCAGGAAGCAAAGGCGAAAGGAAGGATTCACTAAAAGAATGGGATAATTAAAAAATGTGCTAATGTGAGAAAATGTGCTAATGTGCTAATGAGACAATGTGCTAATGTGGGTTACACCGTGTGTCCCGTTAGATCATTAGCATATTAGCACATTCAAGCCAAATTAGCACATTAGCACATTGTCACATTAGCACATTGCCCATTAGCACATTCAAGCGACCTTGTCGCCCCGCATTAGCACATTTACTAAATTAGCACATTAAAATATCGTGTGGATAAAACCTTGGAAAATTAAAGAAGCCCTATTTATTGGAGGCGGGCTTGTCTTAACGGGACTATTGCTACAGTTTACAATAGGTCCGATAAAGTGGGATTTGTTTGCATTTCCCGTTAATCTTATCTTTTTAGTATTTTGGGTGTTACTCATTTTAGGTAGCTGGCTTTTAAGAGAACGCTTCTACCTGCTACGTTGGATGAGTAGTAGTCAAGCCGCAGTGGGGGCAATCGCTTGGGTTGCGTTGCTCACGCTCATTATGGGACTGACGAAGCAAGTGGGGGCTGATGCCTCCCCGTCTGACCCTATTGGGATTACTAAGATGTTGAGCCACTGGGCGTTTGTCCTCGTCTATATGTGGATGACTTACATTCTTGGACTTGTCATTCTTCGACAAGTCACTCATTTCACTTGGCGCGGCGTTCCCTTTCTTGTGTCACATCTCGGACTCTTCCTTGTGCTCACTTGTGGAACACTTGGCAGTGCAGATATGCAACGCCTGCGATTGGGAGCGGAGCTGGAAGCAGAAGTTCCCGAATGGCGCGGGCTCGATGATAAGAATAAAGTTCACGAGCTCGACTTTGCGGTGCAACTCAATAGTTTTATCATGGACACATATCCGCCGAA
This sequence comes from uncultured Alloprevotella sp., assembly GCF_963536905.1. Taxonomy (NCBI): domain Bacteria; kingdom Pseudomonadati; phylum Bacteroidota; class Bacteroidia; order Bacteroidales; family Prevotellaceae; genus Alloprevotella; species uncultured Alloprevotella sp. Next base: position 3,580 of record NZ_CAUTBW010000046.1, read on the forward strand.
ACTCATCGTTATCGATAGTAAAAGCGGAGATGCACTTCCGCGTGGAAAGTCCGATGTGCTGAGTCTTGAAGATAGTCTTGCTCACGGTCGTTTGAATGGTTGGGAGATACATGTTAAGCAGTATTTGCCTTTTGCAGCCCTTGTCCCTGAAGGGGGTAAACTGAAAGCTGTGGCTTGGGGCTCAGCCGGTGCAATTCCTGCAGCTATGGTGGAAGTCATCAATCCCACTACTCATCGTCGCATCAGTGGTTGGGTGAGTTGTGGCAGTTTCTATTTCCCCATGCAAGTGCTCCAGCTCGATGCTAAAACCGCTGTTGCTATGCCGCAACTTGAACCGCGCCGCTTTGCTTCGGATGTAACGGTCTATACGAAAGATGGGCGTAAGTTCCGCGATACGATAGATGTTAATAAGCCCCTCAGTGTCAATGGATGGAAAATGTACCAACTCGATTATGACCACGATCGCGGTCGTTGGAGTCAGTATTCCGTCTTCGAACTTGTTCGCGACCCTTGGCTTCCTTATGTTTATGTGGGTATAGCTCTTCTCCTACTCGGTGCAATTCTCATGTTTGTTATGGGAAGTAGGCGCAAATAATAATTGGCACATTAGCACATTAGCACATTAGCACATTAGCACATTTCCCCCATTAGCACATTTCTTAATTAACACATTCCTCACCGTGTCCTGGTCATCATTTATATACTTCGCTATTCCCGCCATACTTTTCTGGGCGGTAGGTGCGTTTCTCGCATGGAAAGAAAAACGCCCTTTGTTAGTCTACGGTTTTACGGCTGTTGGGCTTACTATCTTCTTTAGTTTTATCACCCTCATGTGGATTTCGTTGGAGCGTCCACCGCTTCGCACCATGGGCGAAACGCGCCTTTGGTATAGTTTCTTCCTTCCGCTGGCAGGTATCATAGTGTATAGCCGTTGGAAATATAAGTGGATTTTAGCTTTCAGCACCTTGCTCTCCACTGTCTTTATCTGTATCAATCTCTTCAAACCAGAGATTCACAACAAGACGCTGATGCCCGCTCTGCAAAGTCCGTGGTTCGCCCCTCACGTGATTATCTATATGTTCGCTTATGCCCTTCTTGGAGCAGCAGCATTGATGAGTATCTATTTGCTTTTCTTCAAGCGTTTGGCTGTGGAGGAAAAAGAAATAGAGCTCACTGATAATCTTTCTTATATCGGTTTAGCCTTTATGACTATCGGTATGCTTTTCGGCGCTTTGTGGGCAAAAGAAGCATGGGGGCATTATTGGAGTTGGGACCCGAAAGAGACTTGGGCGGCTATCACATGGTTTAGCTATCTCGTCTATATTCATTTTCGCCGGTCCAATCCTCGCCGTCTGCGCACATCTTTAGCTATGTTGCTTGTCTGCTTTATTTTCCTTCAAGTATGCTGGTGGGGTATCAACTATTTACCCAGTGCTCAAGGCAGTAGCATTCATACTTATAGCCTGAGTTGAGAAAGGTGTAGAGAAATAGGCGAAAAAGCTTATTGCTATGTATTATCACAAAAAAAGAGACCATTCTTTCGAGAATGGTCTCTTTTTACTTGCTTTGCAAAAAAGCGGAAGCGGCTTATTTCTTGTCCGTAGCGACTGCAGTACGCTTTTCACGGATGCGAGCACGCTTACCAGTGAGGTTGCGCAGGTAGTAGAGTTTAGCACGGCGAACCTTACCCACTTTATTAACCTCAACGCTGTCAATAGCGGGGCTATCCATAGGGAAGATACGTTCAACACCTACAGTACCGCTCATCTTGCGAACTGTAAAGCGCTTCTTGTTTCCGTGACCTGCGATCTTGATAACAACGCCGCGGTACAGCTGCACACGCTCCTTGTTACCCTCGACAATTTTGTATGCCACAGTTACCGTGTCACCAGCTTTGAAAGTTGGCATCTGGATGCCTGTAGCAAAAGCTTCTTCAGCAATTTTAATTAAATCTGCCATTTTTGATTTGGGAATTAAATATTGTTTGTCGGTCCCAGCATAGCATATACAGTTCTTTCGCTCTCTGCCAGCGGCTATGCGGAAAAGCGGTGCAAAAGTACGGCTAATTTCCTGAATAACAAAGCAGGACTACTTTTTTCTGTTCTCTTTGTGATCAATAATAGAAGAAACTAGATGTTCAGCAGAGTTTTTGTGAGGTTTGCTTATTTGCCCATCTGCCCGAAACTCAGTATCTTTGCTGCAACTGATAAATACGTTGAGTTATGAAATATGCTAACTATATTCGTCGCATAGATATTCCGAGTCTTTGGTCTGGACACAAACACATTCTTTGGGAACTAAACCCCGATGTTAATATCTTAAGTGGACGCAACGGAGAAGGGAAGAGCACTATTCTGAATCGTTTGATTCAGCATCTGCGCGAACTTCCTGTTTCTGGCGAACTCTCTCCGGCTGATACCTCAACGGGATTGACAATGGAGTTTGCACCTTCCGATGCAACGGGTATCCGGTATGATATCATCCGGAGCTTCGATCGTCAGTTAGTTAAAAGCGACCATCTGGAACAACTCACGGATGTTCATGTGGCAACAGAACTCGACTGGCAGCTCTATTTGCTTCAGCGGCGCTATCTCGACTATCAAGTGAATGTGGGAAACCGCATGATTGAACTTCTCACTAGTGGCGACCCCGAAGCGCGGCAGAAAGCTACGGATGCGGCAAGCATCAAAACGCGCTTTCTCGACATCGTTGATGATCTCTTCTCTGAAACGGGGAAGAAGATAGACCGAAAGAGCAACGAACTTCAGTTTTCTCAGTATGGAGAGGTGCTGCAACCTTATGTTCTTTCAAGCGGTGAGAAACAAGTTCTAGTGATTCTTCTGACGGCTTTGACAGAGGATCAGCAGCCTTACGTTCTTTTCATGGATGAGCCAGAAGCTAGTTTGCACTTCGAATGGCAGAAACGACTTGTTGGGCTTATTCGCGAACTCAACCCCAATGCGCAAATCGTTCTCACTACTCATTCTCCCGCTGTCATTATGGACGGTTGGCAAGATGCTGTGACAGAGGTCAGTGATATTACGCTTGATTAACTCTCTCTTACTATGGCTCGGAGATTATCTCATAACTTAAATTCGGCTTATATAGAGGCGATGAATCGCTTGCAGTCGAAACGAGCAAGACAGAAGATTGTCGTCTATGTGGAAAGCTATGATGATGTCTTCTTCTGGAGTACACTGCTGCACCCTTTGGAAACTGATCGCTATTATTTTGAAGTGATGCTCCCTTCGCGCACTAAACTGAGCAAAGGTAAGAAGGAAGCACTTGCCAATGAGTTGGGACCACAATTAGGGGCCTATATGATTGCTTGCGTGGATGCAGACTACGATTATCTCATGCAAGGAACCACGCTCGTGTCGAAGGAGGTTTGTGAGAATCCTTATGTATTTCACACTTATGTGTATGCCATTGAGAATTTTCAGTGCTATGCTCCCGCGCTCCATAATGTCTGCGTCATGGCAACGCTCAACGATCGGCGACTCTTCGATTTCGAAACATTCCTCCAGCTCTATTCCGAAATCATTTGGCCACTCTTCGCTTGGAACATCTGGTGCTATCGCTATGGCGGTTATAAGGAGTTTTCGATGCTCGACTTTTATCATATTATAGAAATCTATCAACTCGACTACTACCACCCCGAGCGTACGTTAGAAGCTCTGCGCCACCATGTCAATCAGAAGATTGCGCGTTTGCATAAACGTTTTCCAGAAGGGCGACAGACTTACAAACCGCTCTGTGCCGAGCTTTTGCGCTTGGGAGTGACCCCACAAACCACCTATCTCTATATGCGTGGGCACGATCTCTTTAAGGGGCTGGTAGTTCCCATGCTCAACGGTGTGTGCGATGTGCTTCGGCGCGAGAAAGAAAATGAGATACGTAGCCTTGCAGTGCATAGCGTTCAAGCACAGAACGAACTTGCTTCCTATCAGCACAGCATAGGACTTGTGGAAGAAATGCTCCGCAAACACACAACCTATACAGATTGTCTAGAGTATCAGCGCGTGCAGGCAGATATCAAAGCACTTCTCGACGGTTCTAATCGTTCTGTTTCACAAGCAGATAGCTAAAGTTTTTTTCTACTCATATTTTTATTAAAACTTTCCTAAAATGATTTTTACATGCCTCTCTCGAATAACTCGCCACGTGGATAGTGTTTTCCGTAAGAGTTCTTCTACTGTTATTTTTCTCCTTCTCCTTTTCTTACAAACCCTGAGCATTCAAGCGCGGGAGGTGTCTCCTGAAGAAGCGCTTTCTGTTGCTCGCCGATATGTCCGTATCAGTGAACAAACGCAGCATGAGGTGCGAATGCGGACAAAGGCGCTGTTGCAATCTACTCCTTATTATATATACAATGATGCAGGCGGAAACGGTTTTGTTATCGTTGCCAGCAACGACGCGATGGGAGAGGTGTTGGCGTATAGTACTTCGGGCGCGATAGATACGGCACGTCTGAATCCAGAAGTCCGTTTCTTGCTTCAGAGTTATAGGGATGTCTATAGACAGTTAAAAAATAATCCTCAACTCACTACTCAGGCTTCTCACGTCCCGAAGCCTGCCGATGCAGTTCCCCCGCTTATCAAATCTCGCTGGGGACAGGGCGAGCCTTACAATAAGCTCACCCACTACTATACGGGATGTGTAGCCACGGCGATGGCTCAACTCATGTACTACCATCAATGGCCTTTGCGCGGGCAAGGCAGTAACAGCTATACCGTTAATTATGAAGGTCAAACGCGTTCGGCTGATTTTTCACAGTCGCAGTATGCTTGGGAGCAGATGAGGCCCACTTACACTTATGGTTCCTATACAAAACAGCAGGAAGATGCCGTGGCGAAATTGATGAGCGATGTCGGAATCTCTGTCTATATGCAGTACACGCCAAATAGTAGCAGCGCACAAAATTTTGCTGCTGCACAGGCCTTTCGCTCTTATTTCGATTATGATGCTGCCATTGTTACCAAGGAGAATGAGGGCAACGCTCATTTTTTGGAGGTCATCCAAGACGAACTCCGCAAAGGCTTTCCGCTCTATATCTCGGGCAATCAGCGAAGTGGGGCAAGCGGTCATGCCTGGGTGGCTGATGGCTTTGATCGCGATGGTTTGATTCACATGAATTTCGGTTGGGACGGACAAGCGGATGGCTACTATTCGTTGGCAGCACTCAATCTCTCCTCCTCTGGAACAGAGTTTGGCGGGCGACCGCTGAGCTTTAATAAGCAGCTCCTCGTTATTTTGGCTCGTCCCAATAAGCCCGGCGTGCCAAAGATTGAAGAAAGTTTGCGAGAAGATGCACCCAATTTGGCTTTCAATATAGGTGGCGAGATGCACTTCCTTGATGCTGCACCCCAGAAAGCCACTTCGGATGTGAAGATAGCTTATAGTTCTTTTGTCAATCAAAGTTCCCTCCCGTTTGTGGGAGATATAGGCATCGGCATCTATGGCGAGGATGGCACATTGGTGCGTGCTTGTCCCTCTCCTTATTATTCCACGGGTGGCTACACAGCATTTCGCTTCCAACAAGATGAGGGAAAGATGCCCTCCTCGGGGCTTATTGCTGAAGATGTGGTATTCTCCACTGATTTGTCGGGGCTTCCCAACGGCGTTTATACACTCTTGCCCATTGCTGCAGCCCGCAAAGGTTCAAACGAATGGGGAGCGTGGATGAAATTCAAGAAAGCTCCGCGTTTTATCTTGGAGGTACAGAACGATAGTATCTCTGTTCGCGAAAGGCCTTCCCAAGAAGCTGCTTTCCAACTCATGGCTGAACCAGAATTCAAAACTACTTTGCGACCGGGCGAACCCAACTCCGTGCGTCTTGCCATCAGAAAACTCAATGCCTTGCCTTTCGACGGACAGGTGAAGCTCGAACTGCTCGACGATAGCGATATGCCTGTTGCTGAGGTCTTAACGGAAAAAGCTGTCGACTTTGAGATGTTCGCCACCACCTTTGTGAAATTTCCGCTGCGCTTACCTGCCGATATTGCTCCAGGCCGCTACCGCTTGCGCCTAACTATCATCAAGGAGTACACAAAGGAGGAATGCATCGTTCAAAATATCAACCGTCAGCAACCTTCCTTTGTAGAGATTGTTGGTAAGGAGATTTCTTCTGATCTCTTTGCTATGGCTAATGGCTATGCCCAGGACGATTACGGTTCAAGTATGCCGAGTGAAAACATTGACGTGACCTTCACACGACTCTTTAAGTTGGGGTGCATCGTTCAGCTGAACAAAGATAAAGAGTATGCAGGGAAACTCACGCTCCATCTCGTGGATACTGAAACGGACCGACACTTCCCCTTGCTTTCCAGTACGCAGACCGTCCACCTTTCAGGACAATATGCTACCGCGGCTATCCAAAGCGGATGGCTCAAAGTGAAAGATTTGAAACTCATAAACAACCGCAACTATCGCTTGGCACTGATGGGCGAAATCAATGGAGAGGAGAAAGATCTCTGGCCTCTGTCTGTCGAACCGCATTATGTGTCCATCATCAATGGCCCTTACGAAACCTATCCCGATGAGGTAACAACGGGGCTTACCGATGTCGTCACAGATTCTGCTGTGCGTGCGCTCAACGGACTTTTGGAGGTGGAGCAAGAAGGGCTTCAAGGTGTTGAAGTCTATGCACTCAATGGTGCGTTGCTCCTGCGCGCTTCTTCCTCCAATCAATCTAGCCTAACACTTGCCTTACCTCAAACTCCCTGTGTGGTGAGAGTCGTAACGCTCTATGGCAGTTTCACTCGAATAGTGCTGTAAGCTATTATCAATAATCTTTATCTGCAAGAGGATTTGTTTCATCAGCGAATCCTCTTGCAGCTTCTTTTTTCCGCTTCTTCATCCCTTCAATAGAAGAATTATACTGCAATTATTGATAAAACTGACACATCGCTCCCTTTGCAAACGTAATGGTCGTGTTGCTATACTCTCTGCAAGAAAATGATATTTTGCTGTCGCATTGTCACAGAGCTGTGTAATATTCAGATAAACAAATACTTATGCACGTAACAGTAAATTTTTCAGCTCAATAATTGTTGTCACACTTTCCTCTGTTGTCACAGCTGCTAAAATATTTCTCGTATCTTCTCCCTTTAGCAAATGTTTCAAAAAACTTCAGAAGCCCTAGTTTGCTGGTAAATGGTTGAACCTTAGTTTCATGCAGTATAAAAAAGAGTAGCAGTCAATTGCTGCTACTCTTAGTAGTTTAGTTCGTTTGCTTTGATAGTCTTTTAGAAAGGACTATCGTCGTCCGTCCCATCTTCAACACGAGGGGGAGGATTGGTACTTTCCGTAAAACCCTCATGCTGTGTTCCTCTCGGACTTGAAAGTAACAGTGCATATTGTAAATCTGTTGTGATTACATATGTCTGGGGTGTTTGATACTTCTTCATTTTTGTTGAATTATCTCTCCTAATTTATATATATAACGCCTAAATCTGTTTAGGCACATCTTTTTATATAGGCATTCCTATAAGCAGAAATGTAAATCGGGTTGCAAAGTTAGGTATTTTCTATTATATGTAATCGGTAAATACGAAAAAAGAAAGATAATTCTTCTTAATGGAAATCTAACATCTTTCTTATATGATATTTTATTCATCAAACAACTTGTAAAAATATTTCTTACTCTATAGCCTCGAGAATCGTTTAAAATCCAGTGCGAAGGTCTGTGGTCGAAAATATTTCATTCTCAGTCATCACCACAATAGGGGTATTTTCAATTTCTATAGGAGGAAAATTATTTTCTATACTACAAATTTTATTTTCTCCTTGAGAAATTAAAAATACAATAAGGAAATTTTCAAACGCAATAAGGATGTCAGCTGGCAACTTTATTGTGTCGAGGGATAGAATAAAGAAAAAAGTGGCTCTGAACCATTTCTCTGCAACTGAATTTGAGAGAAAAGAGGGCGGAAACCGTTCTTTTTCTCTCTACCTACGTAAAATTTTTTTCATATCCTTCTTCTTTTCGCTTTTCTTCATTGTTTTATCTAGAAAACTCTTGTATCTCTTTTCTAGATTGAGAAAGGCATTTGTCAATAAAAAGGGCGGTTTTTTTAGTGTGCTTAAAAACTTGAGGGATCTTTTTCCTTTTCACAAGTTTCTTAGGGGAGCTCTTCTCTTAGCAGGTCTCTCCTAGAAAAATCGTAATTTTGCAACAGATTATGACCGATGTAGTAACAACAAAGACCGACCTACTGTTGGAAGGAATCCGCACAGGGCGAGAGATGACACGCTGGCAACAACTGGAGTTGCTTGTGCGCCTCAGTCTGCCTGCTATGTTGGCGCAGATAGCCACCATCGTGATGAACTATATTGATGCCTCGATGGTGGGACATCTTGGCGCGAACGCCAGTGCCAGTATCGGACTCGTTAGCACCAGTGTTTGGCTCTTTGCGGGACTTTGTAACGCTGTCAGTATGGGCTTCTCCGTTCAGGTGGCCCATCTCATTGGTGCTAACGATGAAGAAGGTGCGCGCAATGTGCTGCGCCAAGCCTTGGTGGCTACGTTTGTCTTTAGCGTTATTGAGGGCTTGCTGGGAATTCTTGTTAGTCCTCATTTGCCCATGTGGCTCGGCGGTGGAGATGCCATACGCGGCGATAGTGCCACCTATTTTGCTATCTTCAGTCTCGTTATTCCGATACTTCAGCTCGATATCTTAGCTTCGGCCATGTTGCGGTGTAGCGGCAATGTGAAGTTTCCAAGTATCCTCAACGCCGTGATGTGCGTGTTCGATATAATTTTTAATTTCTTTTTCATCTATCCCACGCGCACCGTTTCCTTTCTGGGCTTCGACTTTTCTATGCCAGGAATGGGCTTGGGCGTTCCGGGGGCAGCTCTCGGTACGGCTGCGGCCGAGATTTTAACGGCCATCATCATGGTCTACTATATGTTGGCCCGCTCGCGGCAGTTGAGCATCTGGAACAAGGGCTTCGGCGAATTGCGGCGCTTCATCCCCACGAGTCGCGTGCTCTCCCGCGCATGGAAGATAGGGCTTCCTATGGCTGTGCAGCATGTGGCCATGTGTTCCGCCCAAATCCTAACCACCGTGATCGTAGCTCCTTTGGGCATCTTTGCCATTTCGGCCAATAGCTTTGGCGTGACGGCCGAAAGTCTATGCTACATGCCCGGCTATGGTGTCTCAGATGCAGCCACAACCCTTGTGGGGCAGAGCATCGGGGCTGCGCGGAAGACTTTAGCCCGCCGCTTTGCGTTTATTGCCGTGGCTTTTGGCATTAGCATCATGACGCTGATGGGCATCCTTATGTATGTATTTGCTCCGCTGATGATGGCCGTCTTCACACCCGTTCAGGAAATCATCGACCTCGGTGTTTCTGCCCTGCGCATTGAAGCTTTTGCCGAACCCATGTTTGCGGCTTCTATCGTGGCCTATGGCTGCTGTGTGGGAGCTGGCGATACGCTCATTCCGGCCTTTATGAACCTCGCTTCGATGTGGGGCGTGCGCCTCACGCTCGCTTTCATGCTGACATCGGTCTTTGATATGGGCCTCACGGGCGTATGGACAGCTATGGCCATCGAGCTGACATTCCGCGGCATCATCTTCCTCCTCCGACTTTGGAAGAGCAAAACGTTCAGAGAGTAGGGGAGGAGTGAGATTCTCTCCCTTGTGTCCCCCAACTTGTTTTGCTGTTCCGTTTCGACCACAGTGGTTGAGAGGATGGCGCTTAGCCCTGTTGCTTGTGGTTTCTATATGGAATGGTTATATTTGCCGTAATAATTTAGAAGTTGTATGTACAATCCTACAGAATTCCTGCGTGCTGCAATTCCTGCAGCTGTTGAAGCAGGAAAAGCTATTATGGAGATTTACGCCCGTCCTACAGAGGATTGGGAAGTGGAAAGAAAAAACGACAATTCACCTTTGACGCTGGCCGACCGCAAGGCTAATGCTGTCATCGTGGAACACTTGCGGCCAACAGGACTTCCTATCCTGAGCGAAGAAGGTGCACATGCACCCTATGATAGTCGCAAGGATTGGACAGAACTCTTTGTCGTAGATCCGCTCGATGGTACGAAAGAATTCATCAAACGCAATGGGGAGTTCACTGTCAATATCGCTTACGTCGTGGAAGGAAAGCCAGTGGGCGGCGTGATTTATGTTCCCACCACTCATACTCTCTACTTCGGCATGAAAGGCTTTGGAGCCTTCAAAGTGGGGGATATCACCGTGGCTAAGAATGATGAAGTGCAACTTATCCGCTCTGCCGTGCATCTCCCCATGGAAACGCAGCGCCACAACTTTGTGGTGGTGGCTTCGCGCTCCCATCTCTCGGCTGAAACGCAGGCTTTCATCGATGCTTTGCGAAAGGAACATGACGAGGTGGAAATCTTGTCGGCAGGTTCGTCCCTCAAACTCTGTCGCGTGGCGGAGGGGAGTGCCGACATCTACCCCCGATTGGCGCCCACCATGGAGTGGGATACCGCTGCAGGCGATGCCATTGTGCGGGCAGCAGGAAAGCGCGTTTATGATGCCGCAAGTGGTGAATCGTTGGTTTATAACAAAGAGGATTTACACAATCCCCATTTCATAGTAAGTAAATAAAAGTCGTTGCCCCTCAAAGCTTTTGTTCTCCACGTGTGGACAGAAATAGGGGGGGCATGAATTAAAAAGATGTTAGTATTTGTCGTTGTCGTCCTCTTGCTGGTTGTGCTGGCGCTGATGAAGGACCGAATGCGCCCGGGAATGATACTATTCTCGGCCGCAGTGGTGTTTCTCTGTGCGGGCATACTGACTCCAAAGGACATGTTGGAGGGATTTTCCAACAAGGGTATGATAACGGTGGCGTTGCTCTTTCTTGTCAGTGAGGGCATTCGGCGTGCAGGTGTGTTGGAGCAACTTCTCCTTTTCTTGCTACCGAAGGGCCGCTTGTCGGTCTATCGTGTTCAGTTGCGCCTCTTGCCTATCGTTGCCGCCATTTCGGCTTTTCTCAACAACACGCCAGTTGTCGTTATTTTTGCCCCGATTATCAAGCGCTGGGCCGAATCTGTGCGTCTCCCTGCTACTAAGTTTCTCATCCCCTTGAGCTATGCCACAATTCTTGGCGGTATGTGTACGCTGATAGGTACGTCCACCAATCTTGTTGTCGATGGGATGGTGATGGATGCAGGCTATACAGGGTTCACCATGTTTGAGCTGGGCAAAGTGGGAGGCTTTATAGCCATCGCTGGCATTGTTTATATGCTCCTCTTCTCTCGCTGGCTCTTGCCCGATAGCCGCACTGTGGAGCAGGCAGCAGAGCTGTCGGGGAAAGACTCCCGCTACTTCCGCGTTGATGTAGTGCTGGGAGCGCGCTTTCCAGCGATAGGAAAAAATATCTTTGATTTCGACTTCAAGAGAAAGTATGGAGCAACGATTCTGGAGCTTCGCCGCAATGGTGAGAGCTTCTTGATGCACGATATGCGCAAGGTGAGCTATCGCGAAGGGGATACGCTTGTGCTTTTGGCGGATGAAGAATTTCTTACCAACTGGGGAGATTCGAGTTTCTTCCTCATGGTGAGCAGTAGCAGAGGTATGGTAAATAGGCTCTCCCGTGCAAAGCGCTGGGTGGCTGTTGTGCTGGTGGCGCTGATGGTTCTGGGGGCTACCGTAGGGGAGTTGCCCGCTGTTCGCTCGGCTTTCCCGAAAGTTCACCTTGATATGTTCTTCTTTGCCTCCGTCGTGACCATCGTGATGGCTTGGTTGCAGATTTTTCCAGCCCGGAAATACACGAAGTTCATTAGTTGGGACATACTCATCACTATTGCATCGGCCTTTGCCATAAGCAAAGCTATGATGAACTCAGGAGTGGCAGAAGCTATCGCCGCGATAGCCATTCGTCTGACGGACAATTTCGGCCCTTACGTACTTCTGGCGTTCATCTTCATAGTGACGGACTGCTTCACGGAGCTCATGACCAATAACGCAGCCGCTGCACTGACGTTCCCCATTAGTTTGTCCATCGCTCAGCAGCTCGGAGTTAGCCCCATGCCTTTCTTCGTGACCATTTGCATGGCTGCTTCATCGAGTTTCTCCACACCCATTGGTTATCAAACCAATCTTATTGTTCAGGGTGTGGGCGGCTATCGGTTTGCCGACTTCGTGCGCGCCGGACTTCCTCTGAACATCATATCATTTCTCATAAGTATATTCTTAATCCCCATCTTTTGGCCATTCTAAAGGTATGAACGAAATATATCCCATCTTTGATCAAATGCTCAGTCGCTCTGATAAAGAGAAACTTCTGGGGCAGAAAGGCGTTATGCTCTGGTTCACGGGGCTGAGCGGCTCAGGCAAAAGTACCGTGGCAATAGCTCTGGAGCGCGAACTGCAAAAGCGAGGTTTGCTTTGCCGTATCCTCGATGGCGACAACATACGCAGTGGCATCAACAAAGGCCTTGGATTTACGGCTGAAGACCGCCGAGAGAACATCCGCCGTATTGCCGAAGTTGCCAAACTCTTTGTGGACACGGGCATCATTACTATCGCCGCCTTTATCTCCCCATCCAATGACCTGCGCCGTATGGCCAGCGACATCATCGGGGCAGAAGATTTCAAGGAGGTATATATCTCCACTCCGCTCGAAGTGTGCGAAGCGCGCGACGTGAAAGGGCTGTACGCCAAGGCGCGCCGTGGAGAAATCAAGAACTTTACGGGAATCAGCGCACCCTTTGAAGCACCCGAGCATCCAGCCTTGTCAATCGACACCAGCAAGGTGAGCCTCGAGGATGGCGTAAAGCAAATCTTGGTCTTCTTAGGTATCGAATAAAATAAGTGCCTCCCACTGATCGACACCATTCATCTATATAACAACATAAAGCAAAAACCGACAATTATATGGAACAGTATAATCTGAGCCACCTCAAGGAGCTCGAAGCGGAAAGTATCTACATCATCCGCGAAGTAGCTGCCGAATTTGAAAATCCTGTTATGCTCTACAGCATCGGTAAGGACTCGAGCGTTATGGCTCGTCTGGCCGAGAAAGCCTTTGCTCCAGGCCGCCCGCCCTTTCCTCTGATGCACATCGACTCAAAGTGGAAGTTCAAAGAGATGCTTCAATTCCGCGATTGGTACGCGCGAGAGCACGGTTGGAAGTTGATAGTGGAGAGCAACATGGAGGCATTTAAGGCTGGAGTAGGCCCATTCACGCATGGCTCAAAGGTACACACCGACCTCATGAAGACGCAGGCGCTTCTTCATGGTCTAAAAAAATACGGCTTTGATGCAGCTTTCGGCGGAGCCCGTCGCGACGAGGAAAAGAGCCGCGCAAAGGAACGCATCTTTAGTTTCCGCGATCAGTTCCAGCAGTGGGATCCCAAAAACCAACGTCCGGAACTCTGGGACATTTATAACACTCGTATCCACAAGGGCGAAAGCATACGCGTTTTCCCTTTGAGCAACTGGACAGAGCTGGACATTTGGCAATATATCCGCCTTGAAAACATCCCCATCGTACCGCTGTACTTCGCTAAAGAGCGTCCAGTCGTGGAAATGGATGGCCAACTCATCATGCCAGACGATGAACGCTTGCCTGAAAAGTACAAAGACAAGATTGAGATGCGGAAAATCCGCTTCCGCACTCTCGGATGCTGGCCGCTCACTGGTGCCATCGAGAGCGAAGCCGATACGATTGAGAAAATCGTGGAGGAAATGATGACTACCACAAAGAGCGAACGAACCACGCGTGTAATTGATTTCGACCAAGATGCTTCTATGGAACAAAAGAAGCGTGAAGGATATTTCTAAACCCATATTCAGCCTTACCCCTCTGGCTCGTGCCAAAGGAGGGGTAAGGCTCTTTTTTTATGCTCTTCAATTCGTTTGAATTTCTGCTTTTCCTGCCGTGCGTCTTCCTTATCTATTGGTACGTTTGTCGCGGTCGTAGGTCGCGCAATCTTTGGATTGTTCTTTGCAGTTACTTCTTCTACGGCTGGTGGGATTGGCGTTTCACGGGATTGCTGGCTCTGACTTCGCTTTGCAGTTATGTCAGTGGCATTTGGGAGGAACGCTATCCGCGATGGGCACGACACATATTGTGGAGCAACATACTGCTGAACCTCGGCATCTTAGGCGCATTTAAGTATTTCAACTTCTTTGCCGACAGTTTGCAGGACCTTTCCACGGCCTTGGGCTTTGGAACGCTCCACGCCCCCGTTGTCCACGTGATTCTTCCCGTAGGCATTAGTTTCTACACCTTTCAGGCACTCAGCTATTCCATTGATGTTTATCGTAAGAAACTTCCTGCCACGCACGACCTCATAGAATTTTTTGCTTATCTCAGTTTCTTCCCTCAGTTGGTGGCTGGCCCTATTGAGCGCGCTACTAACTTGCTGCCGCAGTTCCAGCAGGACCGCACGTTTTCCTATGCCGATGCGGTCGACGGAATGCGACAAATTTTGTGGGGCTTCTTCAAGAAGATTGTTATAGCCGACCAATGCGCCGTTGGAGTTAATGCCATCTTCTCCGACTATGCACAGGCCAGTGGGGTAGACCTGTTGATGGGCGGACTTCTCTTTACCTTTCAGATCTACGGCGACTTCTCCGGTTATAGCGATATAGCAATCGGTACGGGTCGCCTTTTCGGCATCCGATTGATGCAGAATTTCCGTTACCCTTACTTTTCTCGCAATATCCGCGACTTTTGGGTAATGTCCGAAAAAGTGTGTAAGATTCTCCTCGTCCTTGCCCTCATGCTTGGGGTACCCCAAGCATGAGGGCAATTTGTGATGTTGATATCTCTTTGCCATTTTACCTGATTTTCCACTCCCCAAAATACGGCAGCCGTCTTGCATATGTCCCTTCTGTTTTCTCCTTGGCAACAGATCCCAAGAGATAAACCACAGAGGCAGGGGAAGGCATCGCTCCACGCATGAGTAAGGTGCGCTTATAACTTCTATTCAGTCGTTCCACCCAGTTAGTAGAGTAAATCATTC
>NZ_CAUTBW010000047.1:0-17633 GCF_963536905.1 uncultured Alloprevotella sp.
GGTTCTCCGAAAGTGTGCGTCGAATGATTTACTCTACTAACTGGGTGGAACGACTCAATAGAAGTTATAAGCGCACCTTACTCATGCGTGGAGCGATGCCTTCTCCTGCCTCTGTAGTTTATCTCTTGGGATCTGTAGCCAAGGAGAAAACGGAAGGGACGTATGCAAGACGGCTACCGTATTTTGGAGAGTGGAAAATCAGGTAAAATGGCAAAGAGATATCAACATCACAAATTTCCCCCATGCTTGGGGTACCCCAAGCATGGGGGAAAGGACGAGGAGAATCTTACACACTTTTTCGGACATTACCGTTTTATTGCCATAATCTTAGCATCAAGATGACCATCGCAATTGGATAGTTCGGCGGTAACGTATGGGAAATCGGCATACCAATGGTATTCCTTATCGGTGCGGTTACGCATGGTTTCGTTCAATGCTCGTGATTCCTTTGGCTGGATAGCTACATACTGCTACAAAAAATCTTCATGTATCATATCGGTTGTAAATTTTTGAAGGGGTTGTCAGCCCCTCCGTTGCCTACTTTTGTCAATCTACAATTTCAAACTCATGGATATAGACGAACTCCTCGTCCTCCTCATGGTATTGATTCCAGCTCTCCAGCTTGGCCTTGCTCACATTCTCCTTGCCGATTAGCTTTGCAGCGTAGGCCAGTGCCTTTTCCCCGGTTGCGAAGTAGTCGCTCTCGTAGTTGCCGTTGATGCAAGCGTCCAAATAGAACTGGTCGGGGAAATACTTGCCGTCTGCATCGTTGGTTACATACACCTCGCAGCCCGGTTCCTCCACGATGAAGTAGATGGTCAGCTCCGGCATGAGCTTTGCCAGCACATGGCGGAAATCGGTCGCTCCCCATGCCTCCTCCGCCTTGATGCGGATAACGCCTTCCTGCATTTCATACTCTTGTATGAAGCCTCGCAGGTAGTTGTTCTTCATCTGCTCCTCGGTAGCACCCAACGCCTTGACGATATTGCCCTCCCAATCTCTGGATGCCGTTTCCGTGACGGGCTTCTGCCTGTCGGTCATAAAGCTATCAATCACGCCGTACACTCTTACCAAATCACTCTTACTACCCTCAATGCGGTAGCTTGTTGTTGCCCAGTTTGCCATAATGCTAATGTTTTAATGATGATACATTTCCCTTTCGTTTAGCTGCTTTGCAGCGTCACTGTCGGGGTTTCAAATTTTACGTGCAAGAAGGCAGCAAGGCCATCAGGCGGATAAACAAAGCAATTTGAGAATATCCCCAAATAGCGTAGCGGTGTCTTGCGTTCCGCCGGCCTTGCTAACTTTGCAAAGGAAAATGGAATATCCCGACAGCAGGCTGCATGGAGTGTAATGACTATATAAGCTTTTAGGGACACTATTTATAAGAGTATGTGTTAGAGAATATATCTTTTTGTCTTTCTCGGGAAGTCTTAGCGTGTCACGATTTCTTTGCGCACACGACCATCGCTATATTTCACGAGGTTGAGGCCTTTTTGCGGAGCTTGGATACGACGACCATCGAGCGTGTAGCGAGCTACTTCAACAGTGCGTTTCTGTTCTTTTGTTGTAGAGGAAATGCCTGTGGAGATAGCATCGGTTATGCTGCATTTAGCGGCGTTCTCAATTTTCTTTGTGTTCAGATTAATGAGCAGCACGCACACTTTTAGCTTCGATTTGTCTTGCAGCAGGTTGTTGTTAGAGATGTTGAACACGTGCTCGAAACTTTGTGCCTTGTCCACTTCTATGGGAGTCTTGATATAGTCTTCTTCGGCAGGAGTGTAAACGCCTTTTGCTGCAATTGCTGTGAAGTTGTTGGGGAGACCTTTTACCGCAAATGGAGCATTGATAAACTTATCTAGTTCTGCTGAAATACCACGGAGGCTGGCGTCGCCCGCGAAGATGTTGTTTTGCTTCCACGAGGGTTTTGTCATTCCGTTTTCCGTCAGCACATAGGCCACGGCGTATGCAGACTCTTTTGGGGAGACGCGAAAGGTGACACTTGGCATTACTGTTATGTTTTCTTTCTGCTTGTCCCATTGTGCGGAGACGTCAATGTCCATATCGGCTCCCATCGCCTTTTCCTCTTCGAATTCACTCGTGGCGGTGTAGTATGTCAGTGTGCGACTTCTGTTCATTTGGAGCGTGGGGTAGTTCTGAACTTTTGCTGCGTTCCAAGCATAGTCAGCACATTTTAGAGGGTCGGACACATGAATGGCGATGCCTATGAAGTCATCGGGATATGTATTTTCCAGATTCTCCATGAGGGCAATGCCGCGTGGGCAGTATTTACACCACATTCCCGTGTATTCTTCCACTACCACTCTTCGGTGGGGCACTTGTGTAACGGTGACTCTGGGAAGATTGGCGTAGGGGATGGTGGCTCTGTTGGGCTCGCCGTTTACTTTCGTAATCTCTATCTGCAATTCAGTTTCCGAGAGCTGGTCATAAGGCGGCACATCTATTTCAACGGTAGCTACTCCCATGCGTGGCAGCGGCTCTTCCATGATGTGTTTTTTCTCCAGCAGGAGTCTTCCCTCGAAAGAGAGCGTGTAAGTGAAATCTTGAACCGTAGCTTTGCCGTAATTGGTTATAGAGAGTTGCCCTTTCGCGCTCTGTGCATGGATGGGGACATACACCTTTCGTCCTGTAGAAGGTGCCAAGCTATAGTCGTCGGCTCTGAGGTTGATAGGGTAGCAGAGGATAGCGATGAGCGCAAGTAGTTGTATATAGAATTTTTTTGTCATTTCGTACTGAGTTTTGTTTTCGGAAGTGGAATGGCTACTGCTTTTATTTCTTCACTTTCTTCCCATTGATAATATAGATGCCCTTGGGCAATTGGTCAGTAGGAGTTGTAATGCGAATCCCTTGGAGGTTATACACTTCTGGACTTTTGGAGGTTGTCTTTACGGAAGAAATATCTGTACTCAAAGAAGATTCCACGGCAAACTGCACACGAGGAGTTACGTTATTCCATACATCTGTCCATTGTCCATCTTTATCAATCTCTACATGAACCTCGTAAGTGTGTCCAGATTTCAGACGATTGAGAGGGAATTCAACCAGCGTACTCTTAGGAGTGATGTAGGCGAAGGGTTGGAAAGAGACATAAGATTTTGAACCGAGTTCGGTGAAAGTCCCATCATCAATATCCATCGCACGATAGCGCAGTGCACCGGAATATCCCTTACTGCCGCGCAATTCTGCAAGTGCCATCAGCCCCAATGTTTGTGTTTCTTTCGGATCGAACACTTGCTGGTCGCTTACTTTTCCGTTAGTAAGGAAATCTATCCCTTTGATGCTGAGTTTGTAGGGAGCAGTGTTGGGTAGCACTTCTATCTCTATCGGCGTATCCGTTGTGATAGGAATCTTCTCAAAAGTTTTGTCGCCCTTGTCAACAGAGATGAAGAAGCTGACAATGTAACGGCCAGCAAGCAGAGCATTGCTAACTCCATTTGTGGCATAAGATGTTAAGATGGGAGCACGCATCGCGGTTGTTTCAAGGCGTCGAGCACACACAAATTCCTGATTAGGAGCCGTGAATTTAATGCCGTTATCTTTTCCCTCAAACTCTACAAAGAGGCTTCCGCGCACTTCTTCCCAGCCATTATTGCGGACTACTATACCTATCATGCCTTGGTCGCCGCTACCTTGATAGAGCGGAGCCAGCACTTCGGGTTTGCGCTCTAACGCAAGCGGAACGCGAGCCGGAATATCTTTCACTATGATTCTGTTGCTCGTTAGCTCCACCGTTTGTGTGTTTGCATACGCAATTGGTTGCCAACCCGAATAAGTGGAGGGCTGTTCTATCAGCTCATTGGCGAGAGGCTTAAGTGTGTAAGTACCATTGGGAAGCTCAGCAAAATCGAGATTGTTAAATTCTATACTGGTCGTTGTAAAGATACTACTGAGCATTAGTCCTGTTTGAATGGAGTTGAAAAGTTTCACTCGTATTCCCTTATCATCGTAAAGCCCCAGTGCCACCTTTCCCGTGAAGCGGCCCAAACTACCATTGATAGGGTTGTTGCTACCAATCTTTTCTATCTTGGCATTCAGCACCGTGCCGCGTTCCACATCCTTTTCGGCAATCGTAAAGGCATGGGCACTTCTGGTCTCTATCTCTCGCGTTGTGGCAAACTCTTTATGCTGTCCGTCTTTGGGATGCGCAAAAACAACTTCTATTTCTTCATAGAACTTACCATCTCTCAATCCAAATCCGCTGACATTAAGGTAGATAGTATTGATATCAAAGTATCCGTCAAATTCTCCTCCCCAGCCCCAGTTGACATGTACAAATCCACGTCTATCGTATCCATCGAATACAAAAACATGTGAACCTCCGCAAACTAAAACAGGGTAACCATCGGCAAGTTCATTGAGCAGAATTTCTTGAAAAGTACTTGCCAGCATATAATCTTTATACACATGGCGTACAGAATATCCAAAATCATTGCGTAAAGCCTCCATCGCACGATGCAGATTGGAGCTGCTTCCCAGACGGAAGTAAGACATATGGACAGCTTTGCCCACATCTCTCATCAGCACGCCTACAGCATCTCCCCCTCTTGTGTTCATATCTTTTGCTCTGTCTCGCATATCTTCCCACAGATAGTCGGCACTCTTCTGCGCCTCGGAACCTTCCGATTTTATGTATGATTCGGGGCGCGACTTTGGCCACTTGTGAAAATATAGAAGCTGGGCAGTGGCAGTAGCAACGCATCCCGTTGGCGTGTTCACGCCATCCTGCTTGGGGGTGTACTGATTAAAAGGATAATTCTGCTCCCAGTGGCAAGTGAGCAAGGGCAACACTTCTCGTTTTTGAGGAAACTTTGCCGCGGGAACTTGTGACGTCTTTGTGCGCACTGCCGACACCACTCGTTCGTAGCGTTGGAGCATCGTTTTGAATTCTTCTGGAATGGGATTCTTGGCTTTGTCAGCACTCAGCGTCCCGTACCCCACCAACTCATTCAATTGGCTTTCGCCCGAAATAATGACAAACTGGTTGTTGCTGGTGTTTGTGAAAAGGTAATAGGCCGGAGGCGTATCAGTCTGCGGAGCTCGTGTGAGAGCTGTTGTTTGCTGCATTTCGGGATTTGCAATATACTTTGCCGCGATTTTTCGTGCTACATCTTTCCCTACGGGCTCTGCCCATGCTAAAGAGGCCACTGCACAGGAGGCAGCAAGCAACCACATTTTTAGAATGTAATTCTGTTTCACTTTTGTATTTATCGGTATAATGGTTTGACTTTTTTATTCTCACTATAGTTTAGATCAAAGTTATGTGAAAGAACTTCAATCGTTTATAAAGAAAGAACTTCATTGTTCTAACGTAAAGTTGGAAAACATTAATTCCCAAAAGATAACTACATGGTGCAAAAGTAAAAAAACTTCTCAGATCGAGAGCAGAAAATGGGATGATTTGATTCCTTTATATATCTTTGCACTCAAAGGAAATAAACACAATCTCCCGTATGAAACGAATCATGAATCTATTGCTTTTGTTGTCCCTCTCTTGTAGTGTGCTGCTTGCCCAGAATGTGCAGCCGTGGAACGACAGTATGAAAGTGACCTTCGCACGCCCAACAGTGCCCTTGGCAGAAATCAAAACCACTTACAAGAACTTCATAGAAAGTGGAGGTAAAACAACTGTTATGCCTCACGAACTATTAGGCGAAATAAATTGGTTTGTTTCTCCGATTTGTTCAGATTCACTCTTTTTCAAACAACACAATGTAGTTCCTCAATGGATATCGTTGAATCTGAAAGATGGCAGTTGGAGAGTTATGCGTATCACAGGTTTATGTAATGCAACGACAGGGAAAAAAGATTCTGTGGCTTGGAGCGAGGCCGTTCGTCGGTATGGTTGTGAAGAATTGACGACTGATGGCGGTAAAACCGTTAAAGTTCTTCCTTTCCGCATCCCAGATGGGTTTCACTTGGTTGCTGGACACACTTTCCCCTATGTGGGTTTCACAGCTTGTCGCAGGACGGCGTTTTTAGCTATCAAGGACGGATGTTGTCGAGACATTGTTTTTGATCAAAACGTCCTAACATCGCCGTATGTTTCTCGCGCTATAGGCTATGTTAAGGGGGGTGACGAGGCAAGAGGCGACTGGGACAATCCATACTATATGGCCACGGCCTATATTCTGCTGGCGCACGAACTTTCCATATATATGAAAGATGTAAAAGTAGACGAGTTTCACCGTACTTTTTTTGCAGAAATAGACAAAACAGGGCATTTTGTTCTCCATCCGCTGGACGACAACTATACTAAAGAGGAGCTGCGAATCTTTAAGGCTCTTCAGAAGCAAATACGCCGAATTGAGCCTTTTGCTCTGCAAGGTATTCTGCTTGCCGATGGGCGTTATCTGCCAGGGCATTTTATGGAGATTGATAAATATAAACCCTATAACGGCGCTGATAAGAAACTGGCTGAACGCGAAAAAAAGACCTTAAACAGGTGGAAGATCAGTCTACCTAAATATCAAAGATTAGAAAAAGGAAATATACAGAGCCTTTTTAGATACTGGTAAATCTGGAGTTTTTTTCAAATATTATCGGGAGAGGGCGCATGGTGTTGCGCTCATAAATATCCTTATTGCGTTTGGAGATACAATAAGGATGTCAGCCGACAGCCTTATTGCGTCAGCTCACGCGCTTATTGTGGCAACGAGAGCGCGGAGGGAAGTGGGATATAGGAGGAATCTCCCTCTTCCTATATATTGATTTTATGTCGTCACGTCGTCACGTTGTCACACTTTTGGTATAACTGCCTGAAAAAGTATGTATTATAATCGTGACGACACGTGATAACAGTGCGACAACAAAAGTTTTGTTGTCACGTGCTTGGCTTGTTGTATATCAGTGTGTTATCTTCCGCGTGACAACGTGACAACAAAAAAACGTGTTTTTTCTGGTAGGGGAGAGAGGTCCTATTTCCGCCCTCACGTGAGTGTAAGCCGCTCCCTCCACGCTTTCAGTGCGATGCCGCCAGCGTCGGAGTGTCCTCTGTCCACTTTCCCACGGGTTCCCCCTCGCTTATTGCTCGGGTATCACCCGCGGTTATGCATGGTGCGCCTCCTCTGGAGGCGTTGTCGGTGCAGGCGGCTGCGGTAGTGAGGGCATGGCTGAGTGTGTCTACAGATAAGTACATAGACATCTCATGATGCACGGAAGAGAGGCCACGGAGTACTCCACGTGCTCACCCACTGTCCCCAGCGGGGACACACCATGCTTAACCGCGGGTGATGCCCGAAGGGTGAACCCGTGGAGTGGTGATGCCGCCCCCTCTCCGACACCGGCGGTGTCGCACAGCATCCACTTCCGCCCGCCCGAATCGCTCCCTCCACGCTATGAAATTTCTACAAAAAATGAAATCTTTTTTTGTTACGCAAAAAGGCTGCATAACCCCTTTCTAACTTTGCATCGTCAAACAAAAGGAAGAACGAGCGAACGGCTAAAAGCAGCCCATAGCTCATGCGGATGGAGCCGCAAGCTTCCCCCCCCCCCTTAAGAAATGGCGAGGTAGCTCAATTGGATTAGAGCAGTTGCCTACGAAGCATCAGGTTATGGGTTCGAGTCCCATCCTCGTCACAACACATGGAGTAGGTAGCTCAAGTGGTTAGAGTGTCAGATTGTGGGTCTGAATGATATGGGTTCGAGTCCCATCTTGCTCCCTTCTTTTTTATGCTCCAGTAGCTCAGTTGGATCAGAGCATCTTGCTACGAACGAGGAGGTCACAGGTTCGAGTCCTGTCTGGAGTACTACACAAAGAAAAGGCTTTCGAGCACTATCTATATATATAGATGGTTTCGGAAGCCTTTTGTGATTATCAGGAAGTTTTTATAGCAGGAATAGTAACTTTCCTTTTAGTTTTGAGAGAACACTTTTCAGCTCTTTCGCGGTTTCGCTTTCGGGAATCTCACCGATGAGGCATACCGCCTTTTCCATGAGGTCGTAGTCCTCTGCATTCAGAGGGTTCTCATTGATAGAGTATTCAGGGTCGGCGTATCTATAGAACTTATTCTCATACACCTCGATAGGAGCGTTGTATCCAAGTTTGTCCGATCTCATGATCTGAATATCTCCTTGCACCGTTCTCATCGAAACGCCCTTGTCGATGCCTTCCATCTCGTAGAGAGCATCAGAGCAGGCATCAACCAAATCCTCTATTGTCCATCTTCTGTATCTGTTTCTTAAGCATTTGTCTATGGTTTTGTACCGTATTAACGCGTTCTTGTTGACTGGCATGGCTATGATAGGAATCTTTTTTGTTCATTATTGTTTTTTTGAAAATCTTGTTTTTAAGGTGCCATGTCAGTGATAAAGGAAGTTGCGCTGCAAGGCACAAAAAAAGTCGGAAAGCTTTCTGGGCTTCCCGACTGTCCTTTATCTCTTGCAAATTATTTTTCAGTGAAAACACATCATTTTATCTGTCAGAGAAAGAAAACGTGTCATCGTCGGAACAATCCCATAAGCACACGATAAGATGAGTTGCGAAACCGTGAAGTTTGGCAACTATCCTCCAAGCGTCGATGGGCATGGAGCAGTGAGCTAATGTGGATGTTCAGATTAGAGTTCATTTTCTTTTATCAGATAGAATCTGCTTTTTTGCGTGCGCAAAGTTATTCATTCTTAGCGAGAAATCGTCCAACCAAAGGAAGTTTCCGCTTTTCGAGGTGCAAAACTACAATGAGGCTACGCAATCTTTCTGCGTACCACCCATCAATATAGTTTTGTTCACTTCTGCCATTTGCTTTTTCTTTAATATTCCGCCATTTTCTATGGGCATCCTATATAATGTATGTATGAGCCTTGAGTCTCGTTTTTATGAATTTCGGTATTCTGAAGGAGAAATGCCGGTGGCGTTTTTGAAGTATTTTCCCATGAAGCTTTGGTTGGGGAAGTTTAGTTTTTGTGCCACTTCCTTCACGGATAGTTCGGGGTCGAGGAGCAAGCCTTTTATTTCGAGCACCACCATGTTGGTGATCCATTGCCCCGCGGTGCGACCGCTCACGGATTTCACCACCTCGGAGAAATATTTTGCGGAGAGGCAGAGTTGCTCACTATACCATTGCACGCTGCGTTCTCGGCGGCAGTTTTCTTGCACCAGGCGGAGGAACTTGTTGAATATGTCATAACTACGCATAGAGGCCTCATCGGGTTTGCCCACGCGCACCTGTAGCATGTTGCAAACGTCGAAATAGAAGAGGCGCAAGAGAGCCAGTGTGGCTTCGGTGTGAAAGGCGTAGCTCGTGTCGCTCATGCGCTCGAGGAAGAGCGTGAGGATGTCGGCAACGCGCGATTGCTCTTTGGGAGTGAGGCGGATAACGGGGTGGTTGTAGAGATAGAGCAGATTGGGCCAAAGGTTCTGAATACCCACGAAGCTCTCGCGGCAATAATTCTGCGAAACAACGACAATACGCCCCAGAAAGTCCTCGCTCGGCTTTGTTTCTGTGATGGTGAGTTCGTTGAGGCCTACAATGAGGTCGCCCGGTTGCACATGATAGGCTGTATCGTTGATGGTTAAATTTACAGTTCCTTGCTTACAATACACGAAGAACATGAAGCCCAGTTGTAACGTTTTTTCCTTAAAGTCTATATCGTGGAATTTGTCTATAAAAAAAAGATTCCCATCTGTTCCTGGTACCTCATACGATGAGTAGTGTCGTGCATCGTTTAAGTTTATCTGTTTAATAACTGTCATGAAATTAATCCTACTAAACTAACTGTGTGCCAAAAGTGCAAATAAAATTTCGGAAAAGAAAGAAAAGGTGTAAAAAAACGATATAAATAGCAGAAGAAAGAAGTGGTTTGTTCTAAAGCAGATTGGTTGAATTTCGTGGAAACTTTGATGTCGTTGTAAATATCCTTATTGCGTTTGAAAATACAATAAGGCTGTCAGCCAGCGCCCTTATTGTGTCAGCCGACGCCCTTATTGCGTTGCGCTCACCCCCTATTCCCAGCAGGTGATGCCCGAAGGATTCACCCGCGGTTACGCATGGTGCGCCTCCGCCAGAGGCGTTGTCGATGCTGGTTGCTGTGGTAGTGGGACGGAGATATTTATGCACATTATTTATACATTGATTAACGTTTCTGTGTGTCATTTTGAGAAAAGTTGTATTTTCGCAAAAGAATGGATATGAGCGAGAAAAACTGTCGGTCTCTTCAGGATATATATAACCCCTCTAAAAACAGACGCACATGAAAACGAAACTGTCGTTTTTGTTACTGGTGTCGGAAATGTTGGGAGTGTCCGCCGTGGCACAAACCACCATTCCGCAGTTGTACACAGATAGTATATTGTTCGGTCAGAAAGGTTCGGCAGATGTCATCACCCGCGACCGCATGAACAAAGGCTTAGTGGGCACTCCGCTGGAGGCACTCAGTGGGCAGGCGGCAGGTGTGAATATCACCTCGAGCGGTGCTGACCGCATGGCGATGCTCTCCTCGGTGCGCGTGCGCGGTACTACTTCTCTAACGGGAGGTAACGACCCCTTGGTGATAATCGATGGGGTATATAGCGACCTCTCCGCGCTCAACAGTATCTTCCCCGCCGACATTGAGAGTTTCGCCATCTTGAAAAACGCAGCAGAGACCGCCCCCTACGGTTCGCGCGGAGCTTCGGGTGTCATACAGGTGACGACGAAGAAAGGCGCGGGCAATCGTTTTCATATCTCCTACGATACCAATTTGGGACTGGAATCCGTCTATAAAACCCTTCCGATGCTCACCGCCGCGCAGTACCGGAGCGAAGTGGCACGCCTCGGACTGACAATTCCCGACGGCGGATTCAACACCGACTTTCAGCGCGCCATCACGCGCACAGGTTTTATCCAAAATCATCATTTAGCGTTCAGCGGGGGCAGTGAGAACTCCAACTATCGCGCCTCCTTGGCGCGCATGGACCATAATTCTATCATTCGCCTTCACGGCAGCAACAATTTTGCCGCAAAGGTCGATTTGATGCAACGCGCCTTCGATGGATTGCTACAAATCGACATGGGACTCTTCGGCACCTCGATGCAGAAGGACAATATCTTTGACGTACAAAAACTCTTCTACTCCACAGCCGCGCAGAATCCCACCCTCGACTATGCCCCTAAGGCTTCAGGCGGTTGGGATCGCAATTCGCAAGCCTCACAAATCGTACCGCCAGGCGCGCTCCTTAATGAACAAGACAAGGATAAGCTCCTGAATTTTAACACCCATCTCCGACTGACAGCGCGCCTGTCGAAAGATGTGAGCCTCTCGGCTTTCGGCTCTTATTCCTACAACTCCTCTTCCAACGGGCAGTATCTCCCCACCTGGTTGTGGGCACAAGGGCAGGCCTATCGCTCCGAACTCAAGAGCGAAGACTGGTTGGGCAATCTGGAAGCGCGTTGGAGTCACACCTTTGGCCGTCATGCATTGAGTGCGCTCTTCTTTGCCGAATTGCAAAAACTCGAACAGCGCGATTTCTACACCACCGTGAAAGGCTTCACCAGTAACGAATTCGGTTTCGACAATCTGGCAGCTGGCAGTCTGCGCCCCTATGGCGGTACGGGCAGTAGTTATGAAAATACAAATACCACCTCCTTTATGGCACAAACCGAATATGGATACCGCGATTTGTTCACGCTGACGGGCAACATCCGTGCCGATGGTTCTTCCATTTTTGGTTCGGGCAACAAATGGGGCTTCTTCCCCTCCGTGTCGGCAACGTGGGATGTGCTCAGTACGCTTCCCCAAATGCGCACAGCGTGGTTCAATACGCTGAAACTGCGCTCCGGCTACGGTCTTTCGGGCAATACGGGCGGCATACGCTCCTATAATTCACTCCTTCTGCTCAATCCCGTTGGAGTGATTTCTTGGAAAGGCACACCCGCCACCACGTTTGGCATCCTCTCCAATGCCAACCCCGATTTGAGGTGGGAAACGCGCAGTTCCTTCAATGTGGGAGCTGATATGGGCTTTTGGAAAAACCGCGTGGTGCTGACGGCGGAGTACTACTACTCTCGCACGCGTGATATGCTCTATATGTACGATGTGCCCGTACCGCCTTTCGTTTATCCGCAAATGCTGGCGAATCTTGGCTCTCTGAGCAATAGCGGTTTTGAATTTGGGCTTGGCGTCACCCCCTTGCAGCGCAAGGATATGGAACTGAACATTAATGTGAACGTGTCGTTCCAGAAAAACAAACTCCTATCGCTGAGTGGAAACTATCAAGGACGCTATTTGTCAGCCCCTACGGTGACGCCCATTGGTGGCTTGAACGGTGCCGGCTTCCACGGTGGCGACAACAATATCGTTTATCAAATTATTGGACAGCCCTTGGGCGTTTTCTATCTGCCCCATTGCAAAGGTCTTGTGAAGCGTGCCGATGGTAGTTATGCTTATGATATTGCCGATTTAGACAACAATGGAAAAGTAGACCTTTCCGACAGCGGCGACCGCTACATTGCCGGACAAGCCACGCCAAAGATGACACTCGGCTCGAACATTAGTTTCCGCTATAAAAACTTCGATGTGGCGCTGCAAATGAATGGTGCGTTCGGGCATAAGATATACAACGGCACTGCGCTGACCTACATGAACATGACCAGCTTCCCTTACTACAACGTGATGGCGAAAGCGCCTGCCGCCAACATTACTGACCAGATAGCTTCCGACTACTGGTTGGAGAGTGGAAACTATCTCAATTTCGACTACCTGACGGTGGGGTGGAACATCCCCGTGCAAAAATGGTCGCGCTATATCAGCAGTTTGCGCATCTCTATGTCGGTGAACAATCTCGCCACAATAACGAGCTACAGCGGACTGACGCCGATGATCAATAGCTATGCCGTCAATAGCACTATCGGCATTGACGACAAACGCACCTATCCCATTTATCGCACCTATAGTTTCGGACTTTCAATACAGTTCTGATTATGAAGAATTCGCTCTTTACCATAGCACTTTGCCTGCTGCTGACGGGCTGCCTC
Organism: uncultured Alloprevotella sp.; assembly: GCF_963536905.1. Classification (NCBI taxonomy): domain Bacteria; kingdom Pseudomonadati; phylum Bacteroidota; class Bacteroidia; order Bacteroidales; family Prevotellaceae; genus Alloprevotella; species uncultured Alloprevotella sp. Next base: position 12,969 of record NZ_CAUTBW010000047.1, read on the forward strand.
AGTGAGGATCCCAAAGGACAGCTGCCGGAAAAGGAAGCTTACGCCACAGCTGCAGGTGTGGAGCTTCATCTTGTGAACAATTTGTACAACTATATCGGAGGAAACCAAGATAGTCAGGGATTGATGGGGACGCCGCGCGGCGTTTACGACTTCAATTCGCTAACAACGGATGAGCAAATGCTCCCCATTCGTGGCGGCGACTGGTATGATGGTGGTTTCTGGCAACGCCTGCACACTCATCAGTGGACAGCTTCGGAAAAGCCGCTGCGCAACACTTGGAACTATCTCTACAAGGTGGTGATGCTCTGCAATCGTTCGCTTTATAAAATAGACCGCAATCGCAATGTGCTGACATCAGCGCAATATGAGAGTTATACGGCAGAGGTGCGCGCCATTCGGGCAATGTATTATTTCTACATCATGGACCTCTTCGGGCGTGTGCCACTCGTGACCAACTATTCCGAAACTCCTGAGACAACGGGGCAAACAGAGCGCAGCGCAACTTACGCCTTTATCCTGAACGAGCTCAATGCTGCTCTGCCCAATCTCTCTATGGGGCGGAGCAACTATGTGGGAGCATATTACGGGCGAGTGACAAAACCTGTGGTGTGGTTTCTTTTAGCCAAACTCTATCTCAATGCAGAAGTGTATGCCGACAATGATTGGACGGATGCTCACCGCCCTTCGGGGAGCAGTTTGTTCTTCCAAGTTGATGGGCATAAACTGAATGCTTGGCAGGCTGCTATCGCTTATTGCGAAAAACTCACGGCGGCGGGTTATAGTCTTGAAGCCGATCCTGCAAAGAACTTCTCCGTTCAGAACGAAACTTCAGCTGAAAACATTTTTGTCATTCCGATGGATAAGCTTCTCTATGCCAATCAGTTCGATTATCTCTTCCGCAGTCGCCACTATGTCCACGGTTCAGCCCTTGGTATGGGTGCCGAAAACGGCACATCGGCCACTCTCTCCACCGTTCGTGCTTTCGGCTACGGAACGGAGAATCTCGACACGCGTTGGGCGATGGATTTCTTTGCCGATACGGTCAGTGTGGATGGGAAGGTGGTGATGCTAGACAATGGCGAGCCGCTCGTTTACAAACCGCTCGAAGTGTTACAGAGCCTCACCGGATCGCCCTACGAACAAACAGCGGGTGCGCGCATGAAGAAATATGAAGTGGATCGCCAGGCTTATTCTGATGGGAGATTACAGAATAACGACATTGTGCTCTATCGTTATGCCGATGTGCTACTCATGCAGGCCGAAGCTCTTGTGCACAATGGCGATGATGGCTCAGCCCCCTTTGATGCCGTCCGCGCCCGCGCTGGAATGCCCCTCCGCTCGTGTACGCTGACAAATCTGCTCACCGAGCGACTTTTAGAACTCATGTGGGAAGGTTGGCGCCGCAACGATCTCGTACGCTTTGGCGAGTTCGATACCAATGCCTATCTCACTGTCTTCCCCATCCCTCAAAGCGTGCTCGACCTTAACGGAAAATTGACACAGAACAAAGGGTACAAATAGCGGGAGAAAGAGCCCCTTCGCAACGCAACATAGAAAAGCATCTGTAAGTACATGTTTGATGATACTGGCTTACAGATGCTTTTCTATATGATTGTGTTTTTTTCATTCATTCCTTTCGGAGAGTTTTTAGAAAAGAAAGGTCAGGATGTGTGCAAGCGCTTTCATTCTAATAAATAAGAATTTATCCTTTTCTTTTGTCTTTCTTATTCTATAATAGTATCTTTGCATCGATTTCACGGTATATAAAGATGAAACATTGAATAGATAGAGTTCTATTTTTGATATAAAGCGTTAATAATCAGTGCGTATTTTTATAGCGCTGTTAGTGATGATGAGTGAAGAGATTGTTCTATATATCGTCTTATTATTGACGGAGAATAATAATAGAGAGTGTAATTAATAATGTTTGAAAAAAAATTAAGTTATGAAGAAAACAAGAACACTTTATGTTCAGCCTAAATGCGAAGAATTTTGGTTGGATAATGAGCCTATTCTTGCAGAGGTAAGTGCAGGCATCTCCAAAGGAGATCCTACGCATGGTGGAGAAGATGATTTAACACGGAGACAGAACTCCTGGGAGAAAGAAACTCACAATGATAATCTTTGGGAATGATTCCCGATCTACTAAACCAATTTACACCAGATGAAAAAGAAAAACTTTTTATCCCTACTTTGGGGGACGATAGCACTCTTCGGAATCTCGGCTTGTAGCGATTCTGAAAATATAGGACTAGAAGAAAGCAAGGGCTATACCTATCCGGTGGAACTCTCTGCAGGCAACAGCTTTGCGGGAGAGACTACAAGCCAGAACCCTTCAAAAATCAGCACGCGTACACTAAAGTTAGACGAGAACAACAACGTATTATCCTTTTGGGCACAAGGCGACAAAATTCTTATTTACAATCTCAACGACAACAATCAGAGCACAGCCACAAGCTATAGTATGCTGACGGCTGTGAACGGTGGTAATAAAAAATCTGATTTCTTAGGTTCTGTTGTAAGTAAAAACAAACTACAGCAAGGACATAAGTTCGCTTTCTTCTATCCGGGGGATGCTCTTGAGAGTGATAAGACGGTGATGCAGGTAAATCCCGATTCAACCAAAGACGAAGACGGAGGTTATTTCCATATCCCTGTTAGTGACAACAAGATTAAAAGTACTGTTTCGCTCGATATGAAGCAGCAAGACGGTACGCTCGCCACTATCGATAAGAAATTCGACTATAATTGGGGCGTTGCTACACTGTCTGAAGTACCCGCTGAAGGAGGTAAACTCAAGTTCGATACAAATTTGAACCGATTGGTGACCATCTGGGGCATGAGATTCAAAGATGCTGACGGCAATATCATCAAAAATATTAGCAGCGTAAAGATAAATAACTTACGCTCTTATGATGTGCTCAATATGCAGGACGGAAAGCTTATTGGAACAGAAGACGAAAAGGAGCGAATCATCAATGTTGATATTAAAGATCGGTCGAGCCTCGCAAAAGATGGATATGTGTGGATTGCTTTCTTAGCTGATAATGCTGAAACAGAATTCACAATTACTGTTTACACTCCAACTGCGACCTATACAAAGACGGCAAAGAAAGTATTCAATAAGGGCTACGACTATCACTCCAATATCACCATGCAAAAAGTGATGCCTCAACCCTATGTGGAGGTGAATGGCGTGCTGTGGGCAACGGGTAACTTCATTCGCTACGTCGACCCCAACAACTCTTCGAACGTGTATTGGGGTATCGCACCTGCACAATGGTGGATTAGCAACTACGGCGAGAATCCAACAAGCGCCAACAAATGGAATGGAAAAGCTATCTCTTACGATGATTTAGGTTCGCAACATTGGTATATTGACAACCACAATGGCCAGTTTGCCCAAACTGCAAATGATTTAGATCTCTTCCAATGGGGAGTTATTGCAGATGCCTTAAATTTTAATGATGTTTGTTATCTGCAAGGAACTTCCTACAACATGGAAGGGAAATACTATAAAGGTAGAGGAGGTCCGATCAATGTTACTGCAACGACAAAGAGGTCTGAAGCAACTCATGGAGATATTGTGAAATACTGGACAGAAGGTAGCAATCATAACTATCATTATCAGTATCCAACTGAGGCTGATTTTGATGCCTTGGTGAGCGCCCGAACCATTGTTCCTGCTTTCTGCTATACGGATAAAGGCAATAAGGTGTATGGTGCCTATTTTAGTGATAGCCCCATACATAGTGCTGGACCCAAGGATAAATTCCCTACAGGAAGAAAACTTTGGAAATATAGAGACGTGTCTGCACTTGTCATTGCCAACAAAGGTCTGTTTATTCCTATCGCAGGGCGTAGACCTATTAGAGGGGCAAACGTGGAATATCGTCATGTTGCAAACAATAGTTCTTTCACTGGGCAATACTACTGCTCTCGTGGTAGAGGATATTCCACAACGCCTGGTCTTATGTTTGGTTCAGGTAATGCCGTGCGTGTTGGTGTCCCTTCCAAGGATCAGGGAGCATCCATCCGCCCTGTCTACGTTGGGAAGAAGACCGATGATAAGACGAAGCCGCTGGATGCTGCTAACTTCGCCCCATTCCATAATATTCTTACTCCCGCAGGCAGATTGTACTAAGACTTTCTAACTATCCAAGAAATCCCAGCAACTTGAATGTGTTGCTGGGATTTCTTTTATCTGTAGAAAGGCTCTTTGTAGCCTTATGTGATTTTAATAGTGAATGAAAGCGCGGATGAGGACTTTATCATAAGTGCCTATAGAATGGTTCCCATCGGTTGTGTTATTCTTGAATACTTGCGCTAACCCTGTGTCAAAGTCAGAATAATAGGTACTTGACCAATAAGTTTTACCATTCTCATTTCCTCTGACACTGAGCGTAGTGCCTCCTGCTTCTTCAAAGGCCTTATCCACAACGTGATAATACCAAGCCTCAATATAGCTATCAGCATTCACCCTTGTGTTCGTTCCAAAACCAACATAGAGATAAACATTCTTCCAGTCGGTATTGGCGCCAAGATACCATCGTTTCAAGTTTGTCACGGCTACCCCCGGATTGTAGTGAGCAGCATGATAGAAGGCTGGGCAGTTTGTAGGCTCATTTGCCTTGATCGTTACTCCATCTAAGCTTCCGCTTGCCT
>NZ_CAUTBW010000048.1:0-17056 GCF_963536905.1 uncultured Alloprevotella sp.
CATCTCAAAAAGCCCATTGCTGAAAAGAAGCCTTTTTTTCTCTATATGTCACACTATGCCATCCACATACCCTACCAACCTGACATCCGATTCACCAGCAACTACCAAGATCGTGATGGACAGGGTGTTTATGACGAACAGTTAAAGGCGCGGCTCAACAAAAGTGAGATAAATCATGCTGCACTGGTGGAAGGAATGGATAAGAGTTTGGGCGACTTGATGGATTTTCTTGAACAACATCCTAAGACCGCACAAAACACCATCATTATCTTCATGTCGGACAATGGTGGACAGGGTGTGGCCGTCAGACAAGGGAGAGAAGACTATGATCAGAATTGGCCCGCGCGAGCCGGTAAGGGGTCGGCTTATCTAGGCGGAATAAAGGAGCCAATGATTGTTTATTGGCCCAAAGTTACAAAAGCTGGAACGTCTAACGATAACCGCGTTATGATAGAAGATTTCTTTCCCTCGCTTCTGGAGATGGCCGGCGTGAGAAACTACAGAACATTGCAAAATGTGGATGGAGTTAGTTTTGTTGACCTTCTAAAACAACCGAACAAACGGCGCGAACGCACTTTCATTTGGCATTTCCCAAACATCTGGACAACGGGTGTCTCACGCGAAGAGGGTTACGGAGCTTACTCGGCTATCATGAAAGGTGACTATCATCTTGTTTATTTTTGGGAAACACGTGAAAAGCGATTGTTTAATATCAAGGAAGATATTGGAGAACGGAATGATGTTTCTGCTGCCCTACCCGATTTAACACAACAACTTGCGCAGGAACTATCCGATTCTCTGCGCGCCTACAAGGCACAACGCCCAACGTGGAAACGAAACAAACAACAAGTGCCATGGCCTGACGAACCATAAAAAATAAATGCAAAATCGGGGCGAAGTGGATCACTTCGCCCCGATTTTTCTATTTTTATTTAACACACTAAACTAATTGTGGGATGAGCTGGTCACGATCTCCAGGCAGCAGATCTATGACTGGTACTTCAGGCATAGTATAGCAGCCAGGTTGCTGACGCATTGTTGCACGAGCTGAACAAACAAGGATTTGAGCGGTAAGTGCGGGATTATTGATGTGCATCTTAAATTCGAACAGCTGATTCTGAGTTGTTCCGCTAACGCCTTTTCGCGTAAGATCTACACCATGTCCCATATCAATCACATCGTCCACGCAAGGAACCTGCTGAACGTGAGTCTCATCATGTACGAAATAAGGATCGTTCTTGATAGCTGCTTCCACTTCTTTGAAGTCAGCGCCTTCTTCCAATTCGATATAAACCATGCGGCGATGAATGCTGGTACCGAGAGGAATCGTCATGGAAAGAGCTGCTTTCACACCTTTGATTGCTTTCACAGCCACTGTGTGCCCCATACTCATACCTGGACCGAAGTTTGTATATGTCACACCCTTTGGCGCAATGGCCTGTAACATTGTGCGAACAATAGAATCGGTACCTGGATCCCAACCAGCAGAGATGATACTTACTGCATTATGTGCCAATGCAGCAGCGGAAAGTTTTGAACGAAGTGCTAACACTTCTGTGTGAATATCGAAACTATCAACGGTATTGATTCCCAAAGCCAGAATAGGCTTAGCCGTTTCTTCAACCTTGCGTGAGGGAGTTGCAAGAATAGCCACATCTACCTGGCCGAGTTCTTGTATATCTTTCACTACCTTGTAAGAGGCAAGTTCTTGTGGTTGTTTTTCTTCGGGATGACGACGAACAATACCTACAAGTTCGAAATCGGGTGCAGCTTCAAGAGCCTGCAATGTATAGTGGCCAATATTACCATAGCCAACTATTGCTGCCTTAATTTTTTCCATTGTTATATACGATAATTAAATTTCATCTGCGAAATTAGTTATTCCAGTAATCTACCACAATGCTTTTAATATTATTTATACCACTTTAATGTATAGATAAAACAAATAGCCCCCGTGCAGTGAATGCTTTTCCCTAAATATTTCAATGCATAATATAAAAAGAGCTGGAAGAAATCTTCCAGCTCTCATATAAAAATCTAATGTAAGTCTAATTCTTACTTCTCATCGATAGTGCTGATAGCAACGCGGTTCCATTCTGGTTCAGAGAACATCTTACCGATACCCTGACCTTCAGCAGTCAGACGCTTAGCAGCGATCTTATACTTGTTAACGAGCATTGTCTTAACAGCATTAGCACGAGCCTCTGCAAGGCGCATGTTCAGATCAAGAGGACCTTCGGGAGAAGCGTAACCCTTGATAGTAGCAGTAGCTGCAGAATGATTCTTGAGGTAGATAGCAACGCGCTCTACGTTAGGCATCTGAGAAGCGTCGATAACGCTCTTACCTTGACGGAAAGTAACAGCAGATTCCATCAGACGGTTAGTTTCTTCCTTCACCTTAACAACTGGCTTCTGGTTGCGGCAGTCGTTGAGCTGGTTCTGGAGGTCAGCGATCTGACGATTAGCTGCGTCGAGCTGAGAATCCTTATCAGCGAGCTGACCACGGAGGTCGTTGATACGTGCGTTCAGACCATCGATTTCAGCTTGGTCGCGCGGAGTAACAACAGTGAAGTGGTGAGCGCCGTTAGAACTCTTGAAGTGGTAAGTAACACCAGCCATAAGCTCGATGTTGCTGTGGTGCAAATTGAAGCGAGCGCCATTATAAGGATCGTTACCACGATAAGAGAAGTAGTCAAGATCCCAAACGATAGCGGGCTTAACAGCGATAGTCCAAGCCTTACTTTCACCGAGGTTAAACAACAGGTTCAAACCAGCCTTTGCAATGAAGTCATTACGGCCAGTTCCGTCTGCTTTCACGAACTTATTAACAGTAGAGTTGTTGATGTAGTTAGCGTTCTTATTGAAATAGTAGCGCCAGCCACCACCGAATACACCTTCAAGTTCGAAAGTACGCGGAGTACCCGTGTAACCACCGAAGAAGTTCATGAAGTTCAATTTACCCAAAACTACCAAGTCGTTGTAGTCAACAACAGTCTTAGAGTCTGTCCAGTTGAAAGCTGCGTGATCCTGAACTGCGATACCGAAAGCAGGAACGATCTGCTTCGTTAATTCAGCACCTGCAATACCACGCATGCCACCGAAGAATGCACCTTGCTTCCAAGCCTTGTGGGAGCCTTCCATCTGATGAAGAGCAGTAGTAGCAGTAGTAACACCACCTTCTACACCAAAAGACCAATTGTCGAAGAACTTGTTGCCTTCGTAGCCCTGTGCGTTTGCACCAAGTACCATTGCACTTGCTGCAATCAATGTAAATAATTTACGCATAGTTAAATAAAAAAATTAATGATTTAGTATTTCTACTTATTAGTTATCTTAAGTTTTATATATATTTCTATCGAGTTCTTTAAGTGTCTAATTAGACGCTGCAAAATTCAATATAATTTTTGATATGTGCAAACCTTTCAACAAAAAACTACATATTTTTATTGAGTCTTCATCAAAAATCAGTATTTTTACTTGGCTTTTTGAGTTTTATAGCCTACTTTTGTCGTATACAAGTAGCAAAAACAGACAAATCTTTAATAATAAACACTTTGACTAAAATGGAAGATCAAAACAATCCTCAAGATGGTCAGCTTCAGATTGAACTGACTCCAGAAGTTGCAATGGGCAACTATGCAAACCTTGCAATTCTGTCACACTCTCATGCAGAGTTCATTGCCGACTTTGTTCGTGTTCTCCCTGGCATGCCTAAGGCTCCAGTAGTGGCTCGTATAATGTTGGCTCCTGAAAATGCTAAGCGTTTGCTGGCAGCTTTGCAAGATAATGTGCAGAAATATGAAGCTCAGTTTGGTCCTATAGAACTTCCCGAGTTGGCACAGGCTGGTAGCAAAACGGCAAATCCTTTCGGTGTTCCCCAAGGTAACGCTTAAAAATAGCTGTCCATAAAATAAAGCGGACAACCTAATTAGGTTGTCCGCTTTTTATTTACTTGAAAACTCTACGCAGGATGGACAAAAGGTTTGAGGCGTAAAAGAGAACGTTACAGAAGGACTTAGATAATAACGATAAGCATAGCAAAGAATATCTTTATTGTGTTTGAGAAAACAATAAGGCTATCAGCTGACGCGCTTATTGTATCAGCTGACCCAATAAGGATATTGAACTGTCTGCAAGAGATGGTACATTTTTAGGGGGACTCCCTCTGAAAAGGGATTTGGCCTAAAAAAAGTCGATAAAATAAGGAGTGCCACCCTCGTTTTGAGGGCGGCACTCCTTATAAGATATTTAACGAAGAAGTGAGTTTACGCTTCGGCTTCTTCTTTTTGCATACGTCGATAATCATCCATATCGCCAACAATGAGGTGACTGAACTCACGCATACCTGTACCTGCTGGGATGAGGTGACCACAGATAACGTTTTCTTTCATACCTTCGAGCTGGTCGGTCTTACCACTGATGGCAGCTTCGTTGAGCACCTTGGTTGTTTCCTGGAAGGAGGCAGCCGACATGAAGCTCTTAGTTTGCAATGCTGCGCGTGTGATACCTTGAAGCACCTGAGTGGACGTTGCTGCAACAGCATCACGAGTCTTAACGAGCTTGAGGTCGCGGCGTTTCAACTGAGAATTCTCATCGCGGAGCTTACGAGCTGTTACAATCATACCCTTCTTCATTGTTTCACTGTCGCCAGCATCAACAACAACCTTCTTACCCCAGATGCGATCATTCTCATCTGCAAAGTCGAGCTTGTCGACCATCTGAAGTTCGAGGAAACGAGTATCACCCGGATCATTGATCTGTACCTTACGCATCATCTGACGAACGATAACTTCAAAGTGCTTATCATTGATCTTCACACCCTGAAGACGGTAAACGTCTTGTACTTGATTCACGATATATTCCTGTACAGCCGTCGGACCCATAATTGAGAGAATGTCTGACGGAGTGATAGAACCATCGGAGAGGGCTTCACCTGCACGAACATAGTCGTTTTCCTGCACCAGAATCTGTTTTGACAGAGGAACGAGATACTTCTTGATTTCGCCGAGCTTAGAGGTTACAATGACTTCGCGATTACCACGCTTCAGTGCTCCCATCGTTACCTCACCATCAATTTCACTAACCACTGCTGGGTTGCTCGGATTGCGAGCTTCGAAGAGCTCTGTCACACGAGGAAGACCACCGGTAATATCACCTGCCTTACCAACAACACGTGGAATCTTCACAAGAATTGCACCGGCCTTGAGATCTTCTCCGTCTTCAACAACAATGTGACCATTGATGGGGAAGTTGTAGCTATGGAGGATTTCACCCTTCTCGTTAAGAATATCAACAGTAGGAATCTTATTCTTTTCCTTGGACTCTATCACGATGCGTTCGCGCAAACCTGTAGCGTCGTCTTCTTCTACACGATAGGTTATACCTTCAATAATATCATTGAAGCGAATCTTACCTGAGAATTCTGTTACAATTACAGCATTGAAGGGGTCCCACTTGGCAATCACTGTGCCCTTTTCAACGTGATCTTTATCCTTAACAAAGAGTTGAGAACCATAAGGTACATTTTGAGCTGAAAGAACGATACCTGTATGCTCGTCCACAAAGCGGACTTCAGCCAAACGTCCCACAACAACCTTTCCGGCACTTCCGTCTTCGTTGGTAATTTCTACCGTACGAAGTTCATCAAATTCTACTCGGCAATCTTGCTTAGAAACAATGGTTGCTTTAGCAGCATCGTTAGAAGCAATACCACCAGCGTGGAACGTACGAAGAGTCAGCTGTGTACCCGGTTCACCGATAGACTGTGCTGCAATGACACCTACAGGTTCTCCCATCTGCACTAAGCGATGAGTAGCCAAGTTGCGACCATAGCACTTCTGACAAACGCCGTGCTTGCTCTCACAAGTGAGAACCGAACGAATCTCAACACTCTCGATTGGACTTGCTTCGATTTCATCTGCAATGGCTTCGGTGATTTCTTCACCTGCAGCAACGATGAGCTTACCTGTTGTTGGGTGAATAATATCGTGAACACTTACACGTCCAAGAATACGCTCACCCAAAGAAGAGATAATTTCATCACCATCTTTAAGGGCTGTACATACGAGGCCACGGAGTGTGCCACAGTCTGTTTCATTGATAATCACATCATGGCTAACATCCACCAAACGGCGTGTCAGATAACCAGCATCGGCAGTTTTCAAAGCGGTATCGGCCAAACCCTTACGAGCACCGTGAGTAGAGATAAAGTACTCCAACACGCTCATACCTTCCTTGAAGTTAGAAAGAATTGGGTTCTCAATAATTTGCGCTCCTTCTGCACCAGCTTTTTGGGGCTTAGCCATCAAACCACGCATACCTGCCAACTGGGCAATCTGATCAGCAGAACCACGGGCACCAGAATCCAACATCATGAACACAGCATTGAAACCTTGGTCGGCTTCTGTCATCTGTTTCATCAATGTCTTCTTCAAGTCGGTATTAACGTGTGTCCACGTATCAATTACCTGATTGTAACGCTCCTTGTCGGTAATGAAACCCATATTATAGTTGGAGGTAATCTGATCGATCTCGTCGTTACCACGCTGCACAATCTCTTTCTTCTCAACAGGAATGATGATATCATCAAGGTTGAATGAAAGACCACCTTCGTACGACTTACGATAACCCAGATTCTTGATACCATCCAGGAATTCGCAAGCACGAGCCATGTTTACAGTCTTAATTACGCGTGCGATGATATCACGTAGAGACTTCTTAGAAATGATACCATTGAAGAAACCAACCTCTTGAGGTATGATCTCGTTGACAATGACGCGACCTACAGAAGTTTCAACCATGTGGCGGAGAGGGAAGCCTTTCTCGTCAACATCGTCAACGATAACCTTCACTGGAGCGTGAACGTCTACCTTGCCTTCATTGTAAGCAATGATAGCCTCTTCTGCACCATAGAAAGTAAGGCCTTCGCCCTTGGCTCCTTTACGCAGTTTTGTGATATAATACAAGCCGAGAATCATGTCCTGTGAAGGTACTGTAATAGGAGCACCATTGGCAGGATTCAAGATATTGTGGCTCTGAAGCATCAATACTTCTGCCTCCATAATAGCTTCGTTGCTCAGGGGAAGGTGAACTGCCATCTGGTCGCCGTCGAAGTCGGCATTAAAAGCCGTACATGCTAACGGGTGGAGTTGAATAGCTTTACCCTCGATAAGTTTAGGTTGGAAAGCCTGAATACCCAGACGGTGAAGAGTCGGTGCACGGTTGAGGAGCACTGGATGACCTTTCATCACGTATTCGAGGATGTCCCAAATCACAGGATCGCGACGGTCTACAATCTTCTTTGCGCTCTTCACCGTTTTAACAATACCGCGCTCGATGAGCTTACGAATGATAAACGGCTTATAGAGTTCTGCTGCCATCAATTTTGGCAGACCGCATTCGCCCATTTTCAACTCAGGACCAACAACGATTACAGAACGCGCAGAGTAGTCTACACGCTTACCGAGAAGGTTTTGACGGAAACGACCTTGTTTTCCTTTGAGAGCATCTGAGAGAGATTTCAACGGACGGTTGCTATCGCTCTTAACGGCACTACTCTTACGAGAGTTGTCGAAAAGACTATCAACAGCTTCCTGCAGCATACGCTTCTCATTACGAAGGATTACTTCGGGAGCTTTGATTTCGATGAGCCGCTTCAAACGATTGTTACGAATCAAGACACGACGATAGAGGTCGTTCAAGTCAGACGTTGCAAAACGACCGCCATCAAGAGGCACGAGTGGGCGAAGATCAGGCGGTGTGACAGGCAAAATCTTCATAATCATCCATTCGGGACGATTCGTATCTTTACTTGCACGGAAAGATTCAACAACCTGAAGTCGCTTCAAGGCCTCATTTTTACGTTGCTGTGAAGAGTCGCTATTCGCACGGTCGCGAAGTTCGTAACTCATCTGGTCAAGATCAAGACGGCTCAAGAGGTCATAAACAGCCTCTGCACCCATCTTAGCAATAAACTTATTGGGGTCAGTATCTTCCAAATACTGATTTTCTTTCGGGAGTTTGCGAAGGAGTTCGAGATATTCCGTTTCCTCAAGCAACTGCATATACTCAACATCGTCTGCCAAAACTCCTGGCTGAATAACGATATAGCGTTCGTAGTAGATGACAGAGTCGAGTTTCTTAGTAGGCAACCCAAGAAGGTAGCCCATCTTGTTGGGGAGTGAACGGAAATACCAAATATGAGCCACGGGCACTACAAGTGCAATGTGACCGGCACGCTCACGACGCACCTTCTTCTCTGTTACCTCAACACCGCAACGGTCACAAACAATACCTTTATAGCGAATACGCTTGTACTTACCGCAATGGCATTCATAGTCCTTTGTTGGACCGAAAATGCGCTCACAGAAGAGGCCATCTCGCTCTGGTTTATAAGTGCGATAGTTGATGGTTTCAGGCTTCAGAACCTCACCATATGAGTTTGCAAGAATCTCTTCTGGAGAAGCCAAACCAATGGTAATCTTCGTGAAGTTACTCTTTATCTTATTGTCTCTTTTAAAAGCCATGATATTCTATATATATAATTGTGTAAAGAGTTTCCGGGATTAGTCGAGCTTGATGCTGAGACCCAAACCGCGAAGCTCGTGGAGCAGGACATTGAGAGATTCAGGGATACCTGGAGTAGGCATCTGTTCGCCCTTAACGATAGCTTCATAAGCTTTGGCACGGCCTGTTACATCATCAGACTTAATAGTGAGCACTTCTTGCAGCACATGAGAAGCACCAAAAGCCTCAAGTGCCCAAACCTCCATCTCACCAAAACGCTGACCACCAAATTGTGCTTTACCACCAAGGGGCTGCTGAGTAATGAGAGAGTACGGACCAATAGAACGTGCGTGCATCTTATCTTCAACCATGTGACCGAGTTTCAACATATAGGTCATACCTACAGTTGCCTTCTGGTCGAAGGCCTCACCTGTTGCTCCATCATAGAGCTGCATAGAACAATAGCGTGGTAAGCCTGCCTTATCGGTCCATTCGCAAAGGTCATCGAGATGTGCACCATCAAAGATAGGCGTAGCAAACTTCACACCGAGGCGATAACCTGCTGCACCTAGCACAGCTTCGAAAATCTGTCCGAGGTTCATACGAGAAGGCACACCCAGCGGGTTCAAGACAATATCAACTGGACGGCCATCGGGCAAGAAGGGCATATCTTCCTGACGTACAATCTTGGAAACAATACCCTTGTTACCGTGTCGACCTGCCATCTTATCACCCACTCCAATCTTACGCTTCTTAGCAATATAGACCTTTGCCATCTGAATGATTCCTGAAGGAAGTTCATCACCTATAGTGATAGAGAACTTCTTTCGTTTGAGCTCTGCATCCATCTGGTTATACTTATGGAGATAGTTCAGGACAAGACGACTTATAAGATTGTTAATACGCTCATCAGTAGTCCAGTTGTTAAGCTGCAGTGAAGTAAAGTCAAGGGTTTCTAAAACAGACTTAGTCAATTTAGCCCCCTTAGCAATTACTTCTGTACCAATTGTATCCTTCACGCCAAGAATCTTTTGGTCTTCCACCAAAGCAAGAAGCTTGGTTATCATAAGATTCTTCAGCTCTTCTGTTTCCTTTTGGAACTTATCGTCAAGTTTCTGCAACGTAATCTTATCTGCTGCTTTAGATGCACGCGTTTTGATAGCCTTACTAAAGAGTTTGCGATCAATAACAACACCTGTCAAAGAAGGATTTGCTTTCAAAGAAGCGTCCTTAACATCGCCGGCTTTATCACCAAAGATAGCACGAAGCAATTTTTCTTCCGGCGTAGGATCGCTCTCACCCTTCGGTGTAATCTTACCAATCATTATGTCACCAGGCACAACGCGAGCACCGACACGGATGATACCGTTCTCATCAAGGTCTTTCGTTGCATCTTCGCTGACATTTGGAATATCATTGGTCAATTCTTCCATTCCTCGCTTCGTCTCGCGAACTTCGAGGGAGAATTCGTCTACATGAACAGAAGTAAGAATATCTTCACGAACCATGCGCTCATTGAGCACAATAGCATCCTCGTAGTTGTACCCCTTCCAAGGCATGTATGCAACGAGGAGATTACGGCCAAGAGCCAACTCACCATCTTCTGTAGCATAACCTTCTGTGAGAATATCGCCTTTTGCCACACGCTGACCAACAACGCAGGTCGGGCGAAGGTCAAAGACCATGTTTTGGTTCGTACGACGGAACTTAGGAATACGATATTCCTTCACCGCAGAATCAAAGCTAACAAAATCATCGTCTTCTGAGCGATCGTACTTGATACGAATAACTGTTGCATCAACAAACTCAACCACACCATCGCCTTCTGCAGATATCATAGTGCGGGAATCAACACACACTTGACGCTCAATACCTGTACCTACAATAGGAGCTTCGGAATGAATCAAAGGAACTGCCTGACGCATCATGTTTGAACCCATCAATGCACGGTGAGCATCATCGTGTTCAAGGAAGGGAATCAATGAAGCTGCTATAGAGGCAATCTGCTGTGGTGCAACGTCCATCAAGTCAACTTGTGCAGGCGGAACAACAGGATAATCTGCATCCTGACGACACTTTACTTTTGAGCGAATGAAAGTACCATCTGGATTCAACGGTGCATTACCCTGACCGATAATCTTATCTTCCTCTTCCTCTGCACTGAGATAAACTACATTGTCGTTATTCAAATCGACAATTGAATCTCTCACTTGACGATAGGGAGTCTCTATAAAGCCGAGGTCATCGATCTTTGCATAAACACAAAGAGAAGAAATCAAACCAATGTTTGGACCTTCAGGAGACTCAATCGGGCAAAGGCGACCATAGTGAGTATAGTGTACGTCTCGAACTTCGAAACCAGCACGCTCACGGGAAAGACCGCCAGGACCAAGAGCAGAAAGACGGCGCTTGTGAGTAACCTCTGCAAGCGGATTTGTTTGGTCCATAAATTGAGAAAGAGCATTTGTTCCGAAGAAGGAATTGATAACGGAAGAAATCGTCTTAGCGTTAATCAAATCCATCGGAGTAAACACCTCATTATCGCGAACATTCATACGTTCGCGGATGGTGCGGCTCATACGAGCCAGACCTATATTAAATTGATTTGCCAACTGTTCACCAACCGTGCGGACACGACGGTTACTTAAGTGGTCTATATCATCGACAGTAGCCTTAGAGTTTATCAACTCAACAAGGTACTTGATAATTTCAATAATGTCTTCACGAGTCAAGACGCGAGTATCATTATCGGTCGTCAAACCAAGTTTCTTATTCATACGATAGCGACCAACCTCTCCAAGGTCGTAACGCTTATCAGAAAAGAAAAGATTGTTGATAACTTCACGTGCACTTGCATCATCTGCTGGATCTGCATTACGCAACTGGCGATAAATGTAAGTAACAGCTTCTGACTCTGAATTACAGGGATCTTTCTGAAGAGTGTTGAAGATAATACTGTAATCCGTTGAAGAAGAATCCGCGTGGTGTACTTCAATAGTTTGAGCACCTGAATCTATGATCTTTTCGATATCATCTGCTTCAATAATACTTTCACGCTCGAGTATTATTTCGCTACGATCAATAGAAACAACCTCACCTGTATCTTCATCAACAAAGTCCTCCACCCACGTTTTCATAACGCGTGCAGCCAACTTGCGACCAACAGCCTTCTTCAAATTGGTCTTATTAACCTTGATTTCATCAGAAAGATTGAAAATCTTAAGAATGTCTTTATCACTTTCAAAACCGATAGCACGGAGAAGAGTCGTTACGGGTAACTTTTTCTTACGATCGATGTAAGCATACATAACGCTGTTAATATCCGTAGCAAACTCTATCCAAGAACCTTTGAAAGGAATGATACGCGCACTATACAGTTGAGTTCCGTTGGCGTGTACACTTGAACCAAAGAACACACCTGGTGAACGGTGCAACTGAGAAACAACTACACGCTCTGCACCGTTGATAACAAAGGTACCATTTTCCGTCATATAAGGAATGGGGCCCAAGAAAACATCTTGAACGACCGTATCAAAATCCTCATGATCTGGATCCGTGCAGTACAACTTAAGTTTCGCCTTCAGAGGCACACTATACGTAAGGCCTCTTTCGAGACATTCCTCTATCGTGTAACGTGGAGCATCGATATAATAGTCGAGGAATTCAAGCACAAAGTTGTTGCGAGTATCTGCAATAGGGAAATTCTCAGCAAAAACTTTGTACAGACCATCGTTTTTACGCTTTTCTGCCGGAGTGTCGAGTTGGAGGAAATCCCGATAGGATTTCAGCTGCACGTCGAGGAAATCCGGATAAGGCATCGGATTTTGTACTGACGCGAAGTTTACGCGACCATCAATAATTTTAGACATTCTATTGAATTTGTTGATTGGACTTCACCTTGACAAAAAGGTCAAAGTAGTTTATAGACACAAAAAGGTTAAGAACCCTCTACCAGAGGATCCTTAACCGAATGTTTATGAGAAATTGACTTAGGCGATTTCTACAACTGCACCTTCAGCTTCAAGTGCCTTCTTCAGTGCTTCTGCTTCTTCCTTAGCAACACCTTCTTTCAGCTTGCTAGGAACACCGTCTACGAGGTCTTTAGCTTCCTTCAGACCGAGGCCACACTGCTCTTTAACAGCCTTAACAACCTTCAGTTTAGCAGCACCTGCATCTTTCAGGACAACGTCGAAAGCAGTTTTTTCTTCTGCTGCTGCAGCACCACCTGCTGCGGGACCAGCAGCAACTGCAACAGCTGCAGCTGCGGGTTCGATGCCATACTCTTCCTTGAGGACCTGTGCCAACTCGTTAACTTCTTTTACTGTCAAATTTACCAATTCTTCAGCAATAGCTTTGATATCTGCCATTTTCTTTTAATGTATTTATTTGTTTTTAAAATCTATGTTATATAGCGGGTCTCAATCGCTTACTCGGAGCGCTCGCCCAAAGTTTTAAGCACACCGTGAATAGTCTGTGAACCAGACTGGAGAGCTGAGATAACATTCTTCGCTGGAGACTGCAGCAAAGCCACAACTTCTGCGATAACCTCGTTCTTGCTCTTGATTGCAACGAGTGCGTCGAGATTTTCAGCACCTACGTAGATTTCTTCCTCTGCGTAAGCAGCCTTCAGAGCGGGAATACCTGTTGCCTTACCTTCTTCCTTGATGAGCTTTGCAGGGACATTTGCTGTGTTACAGAAGAACACTGCTGTTGTTCCTTTCAAGCTATCATAAAGAGGAGTAAAGTCAGTTCCAGATTGTTCAAGTGCTTTGTGAAGAAGGTTATTCTTAACAACAACCATCTTAATTTCAGACTTGAAGCACTTTCTTCTCAATGCACTGGTAGTTTCGGCATTTAAGCCTGTAACATCTACCAGATAAAAGTGAGCGTATTCTTTGAGTTTCTCACCGAGCTTCTCGATGATAATAGCTTTATCTTCCTTTCTCATGATTCTTATTCCTATTAAGCTTCGTCAACAGATTTGGGATCTACTTTAATACCCTGACTCATCGTTGAGGAAAGATAAATACTCTTTATATACGTACCTTTTGCAGCAGAAGGCTTCAATTTGATAATAGTATCGATGAATTCCTTTGCATTACCGAAGATTTGTTCGGGAGAGAAAGAAACTTTACCAATAGAGGCGTGTACGATACCTGCCTTATCAACTTTAAAGTCAATCTTACCTTGTTTTACCTCACGGACAGCTTTCTCAACGTCCATGGTAACAGTACCACTCTTAGGGTTAGGCATCAAGCCACGCGGACCGAGCACACGACCCAACGCACCAATCTTACCCATGATGGCAGGCATAGTGATGATAACATCAATATCAGTCCAACCACCTTTAATTTTCTCGATATATTCGTCGAGACCTACATAGTCAGCACCGGCAGCCTTAGCAGCTTCCTCCTTATCAGGAGTACAGAGGCAGAGCACGCGGACAGTCTTACCCGTACCATTTGGAAGAGAAACCACGCCACGAACCATTTGGTTTGCCTTGCGAGGATCCACACCAAGACGTACGTCGATATCCAATGAAGCATCAAACTTCGTTGTAGTAATTTCCTTAACGAGTTGTGCGGCTTCTTTCAGCGTGTAAGCTTTCCCTGCTTCAACTTTACCAGCGACGGCTTTCTGATTTTTTGTCAGTTTACTCATTCTTGTTTTAAAATTGAAGTTTATTTATTCTCGGGGAATTCACCTGAAACCGTGATACCCATGCTACGAGCCGTACCGGCGATCAAACGCATTGCGGCCTCTATAGTAAAGCAGTTCAAATCTGCCATCTTGTCTTCAGCGATTGCCTTCACTTGTTCCCAAGTAACGCTTCCCACTTTTTGACGATTGGGCTGTGCAGAACCACTTTTCTTCTTTGCTGCTTCAAGCAATTGCACTGCTGCAGGAGGAGTCTTAATAATGAAGGAGAAAGTCTTATCTGCGTAATACGTGATTACTACAGGGAGAACCTTTCCAGCCTTATCCTGCGTTCTGGCATTGAACTGCTTGCAGAAATCCATAATATTAATACCCTTAGAACCCAGAGCAGGACCTACGGGAGGAGCAGGATTTGCAGCGCCGCCTTTAATCTGTAATTTGATTAATCCAGCAACTTCTTTAGCCATTGTTATTTTTATTATTTAATTTTATAAGGAATCGAAGATTACGTAACATTAACCCAATTCCTTCTCAACTTGCATAAAACCAAGGTCGAGACCTGTACTGCGGCCGAAAACCTTCACGGTAACCGTCACTTTCTTCTTCTCTTCGTCTACCTTTTCGATAGCGCCAGTGAAGCCTGCAAACGGCCCCTCCGTAACCTTTACCACTTCGCCGACAACATAAGGAATCTCCATGTCTTTGACATCGTCCTCAATTTCGTCAACTTTTCCAAGGATTCGGTTCACCTCTGCCTCACGTAAAGGTTCCGGATTTTTCATATCCGGAAGAAAACCTAATACATTTGGAGTATTACGCAAAGTATGCGCAATCTCACCTACCAGCCTAGCTTCCACCAAAACATAGCCAGGAAGATAGCTTCTCTCTTTTACAACTCGTTTATTCCCACGCATCTGTACGACTTTCTCAGTGGGAATAAGAACCTGGGCTACATTTCCATTCAGACTACCGTTTTTAATCTCGGCGTCAATGTACTCTTTCACCTTAGCCTCTTTGCCACTGATTGCGCGAAGGACATACCAAGCCATTGAAACTGATGCTTCAGCCATTTTACTTGAAGGAATTAAAATTTAGACAGAATAGATGAGCTCCATAAGAGTACGGAAAACCCAATCCATGCCAGCCACTAAGAGCGCAAGTACAAGGGAAGCAACCAGTACAATAATTGCACTATGCGTCAATTCCTGGCGGGTTGGCCACGTGGTCTTATGAGCTAGTTCGTCGTAAGAATTCTTGCAATATGTAACTATGTTATTTAACATGAGTTCTTCTGATTAGCACGGGAAGAGAGGCTCGAACTCCCGACACCTGGTTTTGGAGACCAGTGCTCTACCAACTGAGCTATTCCCGTAGGAAACAGGTTCCTTCCGTGGAAGAAAACCTGTAATTATAAAATATACTATCGGATTAATCGTCAAGTACTTCAGTAATCTGACCAGAACCAACCGTACGGCCACCTTCACGGATAGCGAAACGAAGACCTTCGTTGATTGCAACAGCGTAGATAAGTTCTACAGAGATCTCTACGTTATCACCTGGCATTACCATCTCGATACCTTCAGGGAGATGAATCTCACCTGTACAGTCCATGGTACGGAGATAGAACTGAGGACGATACTTGTTACCGAATGAAGTATGGCGACCACCTTCTTTCTCAGTAAGAACGTAGATAGAAGCCTTGAACTTCTTGTGAGGTTTGATAACACCCGGGTGAGTAACTACCATACCACGCTTGATTTCTTCCTTGTCGATACCACGGAGCAACAAACCTACGTTGTCACCAGCTTCACCTGTAGGAAGAGTCTTACGGAACATCTCAACACCAGTTACAACAGACTTCTTGTCTTCGCCAAGACCGAGCAACTGAACTTCGTCACCAACCTTAACGATACCTGTCTCAATACGACCAGTAGCAACAGTACCACGACCAGTGATAGAGAACACGTCCTCAACAGGCATCAAGAATGGCTTATCAGTATCACGAACAGGATCCAAAATCCATTCATCAACTGCATCCATCAACTTCTTAACGCTGTCTACCCACTTCTCAACGCCGTTCAAAGCACCAAGGGCAGAACCACGAATGATAGGAGTATCCTCTTCGTAGCCATATTCCTGAAGAAGCTCTTGCATATCCATTTCTACGAGTTCGAGCATCTCCTCATCCTCAACCATATCGCACTTGTTCAGGAACACAACCAAACGAGGAACGTTCACCTGACGAGCGAGCAGGATGTGCTCACGAGTCTGAGGCATAGGACCATCAGTTGCAGCAACTACGATGATTGCACCGTCCATCTGAGCAGCACCAGTTACCATGTTCTTCACATAGTCGGCGTGACCCGGACAGTCAACGTGAGCATAGTGACGCTTTGCAGTCTCGTACTCAATATGAGCGGTATTGATAGTAATACCACGCTCTTTCTCTTCAGGAGCGTTGTCAATCTGATCGAAAGACTTAACGTCTTCACTACCGTAACCTTCGTCATGAAGAACCTTAGAAATAGCAGCAGTCAGAGTGGTCTTACCGTGATCGACGTGACCAATAGTACCGATGTTAACATGCGGCTTGGTACGCTCAAATACTTCTTTAGCCATAGCTTTATTTAATTTATATGAATGAATATCTTATTTAGAACCCTCTTTTCAGAGGAGATAGAGCTGTTAACGAGACTTGAACTCGTGACCTCTTCCTTACCAAGGAAGTGCTCTACCACTGAGCTATAACAGCAAACACGAGCGGAAAACGGGGCTCAAACCCGCGACCCCCAGCTTGGAAGGCTAGTGCTCTATCAACTGAGCTATTTCCGCAAAAATGAGCGGAAAACGGGGCTCAAACCCGCGACCCCCAGCTTGGAAGGCTAGTGCTCTA
>NZ_CAUTBW010000049.1:0-16756 GCF_963536905.1 uncultured Alloprevotella sp.
CGATTTGTTGTGCCACGCTGGCAAACTTCTCCGACATCTCAGCCGTCGCGGCTTTTTCATCGACGAGCCGGAGAGTTTCGGTGAGCACCGTGCCCACGCGCACGGCCGTGTTTTCGCCTGAAGTGTTTGCCCCGCGCACTTTCTGCGCCTCGCGTAAAATTTCGTCGTGTGTCATAGCTTTGTGTTTGTTTCTAAAAACAAAGATAAAGGCACAAAAAGGCAGCAGAAAAGACACAAAAAAGCCCGCCGCGCGGAAGCGAGGCAGGCCTATGAATGCGCCCGTAGGCGAACGGGCGGTTTTTTCTACGATATTTTTTATTTGTTTCTTCTTTTTGCTATTCAAATAAAAAGCATTATATTTGTAATATCAAAGGAAAGTAAGAATGAAATACAGCGAACTACATAGAAAGCTCAAGAAAGCAGGGTGTTACCCTACAAATGGGGAAATTGCTGGCCACCCCGAATGGTATAGCCCCCTGACCGGTAAGTATTTCCCCACAAGCCATCACGAAAAGCAAGAAGTTGCACCAGGCACTTTGAGAAAAATTTGCAGAGATGCAGGGCTATAAGCCCTCTTCTCTACACGAGAAGACAATCTATAAAACAAATGAGGTATGAAAGAAATAAAAGCACACATTGAGAGTAACGGACAGGGAATGTACTCTGTCTATGTAGAAGAGGATTTGCCTTTTGGCTTACTGGGAGAGGGGACCACTATCGAAGAAGCAAAGGCGGATTTTATGGAAGTATATAAAGAAATGCGAGAAGCTCACAAGGCGCGCACAGGCGAAGAGGTCTCCTATGAGTTTTGCTTTGTTACAGATATATCTGCGTTTTTAGCAACTTACAAATATATTCTGTCGCTGGCAGGATTGGCCAAACTAACGGGTATCAATAAGGCGCAGTTGTCTCAATACGTTTGTGGCACAAGGCGGCCATCGCCCAAAACTCAAGATAAAATAAAGCGTGCTTTAGCAGGATTAGGAAAAGAGCTGATGGCGGCGAGCATGTAAAGAGCACTCCACCATTTTTCTAAAAAAGTCGGAACAGTCGGAACGGTCGGACTGGTCCGATTTTTTTTTGAGGAGAGTCAGCGAATCTCCATCACGGGCCAGGGAGCTGCCGTGAGGGTGGCGGAGAGAGTGCAGGCGCAAGCATCTGAGGCACGCGCGGGGGCGCGGTCTTCGAAGGCGATGAGCAGGTGAGGGCGCTGCGCCAGGCCCAGGAGATATTGGCGGCCGCTCGTGTCGGTCAGGCGCAAGCAGAGCGGCTCTTCGGGCGGCGCGGGGCGCGTGGCGAGAGTGGCCGAGAGTTTCGCCGTCCAAAGGCGCAGGCCAGAGGTGGAGGCATCGGACACGGTGAGCGAGGCCAAATCGATGATTTCGAGTGGGTCCCACACCACGCTTAGCGGGAGCAGGACGGAAAGCGTGTCGGGCAGGGGCAGCGCGGAGGCGAGATGGCGCGCGGGGCAGCTTTCAATGCGGCGAATGTAGCGGATCATAATCTTCGGGGGTTAGGGGTTTCACTTCTTCATACTCTGCGGTGGGCACCGCGGCGGCTTCCTTTTGCCATTGTTGCAGATACTTCTGTATTTTGCGGTTCAGGTCGGGGATGGGCTGGAAACCTGCCACGGCGGGGTCGCCCGACATTTCGAACGGCTGCGGCACGATGAGCGAATAGTCGGCCACTTGTGCCTCGTCGCGGTCGAGGCGGGTGTATTTTCCCAGTGCCGAGAGCACCGAGGCAAAGGCTTTCGGATCTTCCTTTTCGCGCGCCATGCGGAAACCCTCCTCACAGCGTTGGATGAAGAGGTAGCGATAATAATCGGTGGTGGAAGAGTTCAGGCTGCCCAGGAGAATTTTGATGTAGCGCAGGTCTTTGTAGGCCGCGCTCTGCGAGATGTTGTAGGCCTCCTGCATGTAGCGCGCCATGTCGCGTTCTTCCTTTCGCGGGTGGTTGAGCCAGTAGGAATACACGTCGCGCATGCGAATGATGCGCTCAATCTGCGCTGGCTGCAAATGGGCTTCCTCCATCTCCTTGCGATCGGCAAAGAGGAAGTTCTGGATGGTTTCGAGCGTGCGAGGGTCTTGGTACATAAGAAACAAAGAAATCGAGCCGAAGGCCTAAAGCCCACGGCCCGAAACAACATAAAACCTAAATCTAAAAATAACTGATGACTATGAAAAAGGGGTTAGAAAGAAAGTCCCAGCGCTTCGAGTTCGGCACGGAACTTTGGCGCAAAACCGCCGTCGGCACGCAGAATCAGCGCGATGCGTTGTTGCATCTCCTCCCTCAGAGCCGCGGCTGTTTCGTCATCGGAGGCTTCCAATGCAGCAGCGAGGCGCGGCTTTTTGGTGGAGAGAAACTTTCGCGCAGCGGCCACTTCCTTTGCAGGGTTTGGGGCTGTGGTTTCGTCCTTAGCATCTTCAGGGCGGAAGGCATCGTAAGTTTCCCAGTTCTGCCGATAGCGCACGTCCAAGTCGCGCAGCTGCTGGAGATATTCGAAGCGGTCGCAGGGCAGCGCATCTTCCATCTCCTTGAGCTGCTCAAAGAGTTGTTTCATCTTCTGATAGAGCAGACCGTTGTCGGTGTAGAGCTGCTGAATTTCTGCGGGCAAATCATCGTGGTCGGGGCGGATGCCCTTTTTGGCAGCATCTGTCGAAGAGTTGGCAGCATCTTCGGCCGTTGCTGCGGGAGCATGCGGCGAGGTTTCCAACAGTTGCGCCACCGCCGGTATGAGCTGGCGGTCCAGTTCGGCCACGTCGTGAACGGTCATCCCATCCAAGCGGATGCGCAAATGTTTGTTCAGCTCATACTCCAGCTTGTCGTGCATCCGCTCGGGGCGCAGCAGTATGCGGGAGTAGAGAAACTTATTGCGGTTGAGCTGAAGCAGCAGCGACGCGCCCGCGGGAACGTCTCTTTCCTCGCGGGGCGTCATCAGCCACTGCTGAATTTGTTGGGTTAACTTTTCGTCCATCATGTGTTTTAGCCTCCTACTGACGGTGCCGCGCCTGCGGGGCCGTCGGTTTTACCATCAATTTCACCCTCGGCCGTCACTATTTTGCCTTCGTAGAACGGTGCGGGACAAACGTCCGTAGCTTCTACGGCAAACATAGAGCCGGCGCTACCATCCAAGCCTTCGCCTGTTGCGCCGCTGGGCTTCGTGTCGGTTTCGAACTGCTCTGAGCCCAAGATGCGCACGCGGCCGTCGCGTTGCGGAATGGCCCAAACGAGATCGTCGGCGATGGCCATGCGCTGGAAGGCAGCAGCCGAACCGTTGATTTCGGGGTGAGTGGCCGTGAACTTGTTGAGGAACGTGCGGCTGGGCTTGTTGCCCTGCGCCTCCCATTCGATGTTGCCTTTGTTGTAGGCTAAGTCCACCACGAGCCATTTTTTGTCAGCCGCCAGCGTGAAGTCGCCTTTGTAGGTGGCGAGTTTGCCGAACAAGTCCTTTTCGGCGGAGAACGCGGGCAGCGTTGGCCACTTCACAATCCAGGATTTTGGGATGACGTAAGCGTGAGCGCGCACGCCAGGCAGGATTGTTTTGCCTTTACAGTATTTCAAACTCTCGTAGAGAGAGAAGTCAGTACATTTTTCCATAACTGAAAAGAGTTTTTGTGTGGGTTAATAGGAGGGGTTAGGCGTGGAGCTTGCCCACGAAGAGAGCCTCGGGCGCGATGCTGCGGAACTGAGTGCCGAAGAATATGGTGGCCACGAAGTCGAGGAGGAACGGAGCGTGTTTCTCCACTGCGATGGTTTCCTCGGCCAGGCCGTTTCCGTAGCCGTAAACCATGTTGCCCTGCGGCGCGAGGTGGATGAAGTTCGAGCCCTTCTTGGATACCAGCGGCACGAGTTCGCAAAGGTTGTTAGAACCTTCGAGGAACGTTTTCTGATACTGCTGATTGTAGGGCACAGCACCCACGCTCTGCTGGTAGTCCTCCGTATAGGCGTTCATCACGTTGACGGGGATATACATCTTAGTGGGGCGGCTCTGGAGTTCATCGCTGGAAGCCCAGTAGAAGGCTTTGAGCAAATCCACGGCATTCTGATGCGTGAAGGCAGCACCGAACTCGTAGAGGTTCTTCTTCGCCGTGGCGATGTTGCCCGCGGTGATTTCCTTCTCTGTGATGGAGTCGAAACCATCGAAGAGGTCTTTGGTGGTAGTGCCCGCGTCGTTGCGCTTTGCAGAGAAGATGCTCTCATTGAGCTTCTTTCCCAGCTGTGCGGCGAGGTAGAACAGCACCTGCTGCGCCATGTCGACCTGTTTGAGTTCCTCGCCTTGTGTCAAGAGCGAGCCGTAAACGGTTTGCCAGGCTTCGTTGGGGTCGAATTTCTTCACGACGCTGCCCAAGAAAACCTCCAGCGTGCGCGCATCGATGCTGACGCCAGAGTTGTCCACACGGGAGGGATCGTAAGGGCCCAGTTCGATGTCGCCGCCCAGGCTGCCCATGACCACACGGCCGCGACTTCCGGGGAGGGGAGTCATGTGTTTGAGTGTTTCATACGCACCGATGACGGGCATGATGAGGAGTTCTTTTTGATACTGAACGGCCGATTTTGCCAGGTCAGTGCTTTGAATGTTGAGTGTTCCCATAGTGTTACAGAATGTTTTTGAAGCGTTCGAAACTTGCTTGTGCCGTAGCGGCATACTTCAGCGGAGAGTCGTCGACAGTGCCCTCAATCTTGGGGCTGTCGTCACCATCGGCGCCTTTGAGCTCTTCGATGTTGGCGAGCAGCTGCTCCTTCTCTTTTTCGAGAGCTGCGATGCTGTCGGCGTGCTGTTGTTTTTCTTGTTCTGCCGCGGCGAGTGCGTTTTCCATCTTTTGCAGATTCTCGGCAGAGAGCAGCAGCTGGCCGTTGCTCTCTTGGATACCCTCGACCTCGAGCAGAGCGAGAACGCGGGAGTAGAGTGTGTTCATAGTTGTTTGAATGTGTTGATTAGAGAAAAGTCGGCGCAGCGCGCGGAGGAGTCCTTTTTCGGTCTCCTCTGCTGCTGTGGAGTTTTTTATACCATGGGTGGGGATGGGCAGGCCGCAGGCGCGGAAATGCTCGCGGATGTCGGCCGTGAGCGTAACGCCTTCGCCCTCTTCCACGAGTTCGTCCACCAATCCCAGCTCCAGGGCTTCCTCGGCCGTGAGCCATGCGGCACGGCGCATCACTTCGGCCATCTCCTCCACGCTGCGTCCTGTGCGCAGGGCGTAGATGTTGGCCATCACGTCGTCAATCTTCGAGAGGTCGGCCGTGCGGTCGTTGAGCTGGCGGGCATACTCGCTGAGCTGGTCGGCGTTCATCTGTTGCCAGGTGAACACTTCTGTGCTGCACTGGTGGAGGAGCAGCAGCGCGTAGCGGCTCATGCAAATCTTCTTCGCACCCATGGCCAAGATAGTGGCAGCTGATGCCGTCATGCCGAAGATGTAGGCCGTTACTTTCCCGTGGTCGAGGAATTGCTGGCGGATGTCGAGCGCGGTTTGCACATCGCCGCCGTAGGAATTGATGCGCACATTCACGTTTTTCCCGCTCTGTTTCGCCAGCTTCTCGCGGATGTATTGTTTCGAAATGGGATACCCAATGTAGGAATCGATGTCGATGTGATAGTTCATGAGATATAGCTTGATTAACAAGAGCAAAGCTATACCTCTTATTATTAGGGAGAAAAGACATAGAAAAAGCGCCACCCCAAAGGGCAGCGCACACTGGACAAGTTTTCGTGTCAATTAAAACAAGCCCCGCTATTCTGTCACTGCGAGCGACTCCAGCTCGCGGCCAAAGCTCTTGATTCCGTTTTCTATTCGTTCAATTTGTTGTCGGCGCGGCTTGGAGCGGCCGTGCATGTATGCCCACAGCTGCTTTTGGTGAATACCGGTAATTTTTTCCAAACCTGATAGCGATATGATCGTACCATAATGAAACAAGAGGCTTTGAATGTCGTAGTGCCATTCGATGGTGTATTCTCCACGTAGAGGGGCGGCCCATCTCTCTTGAGGTAGTTCTTCTTTGATAAGGCGGATGGCTTCCAATACGTTTGCCTTGCATTCCTCAATGGTATCTCCTGCGCCAAAGATGCCGTCACAATTAGCAGAGTAAGCCCCGAAGCTGTCCTTGCTGGCACAAACGTTGATGATTATCTTTTCCATATTCTTCTTATGTTAGAGGCGAAAGCAAAGGGGACTAAAGCCCCAGTGCTTTTGCAAGTTTTTTTCTCAGTGGTTCAGCTATTTCTTTACTTCCATGGTAAGGAACGGGTTCTGAAAGCTTACCATCTTTGAGGTAGAAATAGTGGCTGCCTTTGGCGTGGTCGAACTTCCAACCTGCGGCTTTGATTTTTTGGTGAAACTCTTTGTACTTCATTTGGTTCTTGTTTTAATTGACATTGCAAAGATAGTAATTTTTCTATTATAAACCAAATAAAAGATAGTAATTTTTCTATTTTTCTTTTCTTTTTTGGATGTTCTCGGACTAGTCGGACTTGTCGGACTGGTCGGAGGTCCTCTCTCTTGGATATTCTCGGACTGGTCTGACAGGTCGGACGGGTCGGAGGTCCTCTCTTGCATATTCCGCTCTGCTCGTCACTGCTCATTACCGAAAGCGAACAGGGCGCTGGGGGGTCGAAAAAGAGAAAAAGGGGTGTTTTTTTCTCTCAGAAGGAGGGGCGGCGGGCGGGGAAGCCCCTAAGAAATGCCAATGTTTACGCGTTTTTCGGGGCGAAATGGGGAAGTTTTTCTGAAGAGAGGGGGCGGAATAAGTTTCTCCAGGGCGAAAAGGTGCGGAAAAACTAAGAAAGGACGAAAAAGAGCAAGCGGCCGCTGAGCACTCCCCCTCATGGGGGAGATGGAGGGGGCTTTCCGTGTGTCGTTTTTCAATTCCAATTGGAAGTAACGGCCATGATGCTGCCTTCGATGGGGAAGCGTTCGCAACCTATGTAGAGCGTGTCGAAGGCGTCGGAACCGTCGGTGCGGCTCTCGAGGCGGTCCTCGTCGGTTTCGGCGAGCTTTTCGCCGCGTTTGTCCTTTTTGCCGTTGTACACGCCCGCGCTTTGGATGGAAACGAGCAGGTCCTCGTTGTTGGCTTCGTTGAAGTAGGGCATGAGGCGCGCTTGTCCGGCAAAGCCGCGATTGATGAGCAGGTGTTTTTCGATGTGGCGCATGGGTGCACCGAGGTACATGGGGATGACCGTCCAGCCGCGGCGCTCGAATTCGTGTTCGATGACCCATTCGAAGTCTTCGTTATTGACGGCGTAGTTCGAGCCGCGGGCGGTGGCATCGAAATAGAACACAACGGTTTTCTCGGGGAAGTGTTCGTAGTACTGGCAGAAGTCGCCGACGAGTTCGGGGAGTTTTCGTTCGTATTTCACGTAGAAGGATTTCACCACATTGAGGCGGTGTGCGCCTTCGTCGGGTTGGCCAACGACCATCCAGTTGATATTGGAATTGAAGTCGAAGGCGATGCGCAGGGGGGAGTGAGGTTGGAGGTCGCAGTCCATGCGGGAATCCACCTCGGCGAGTCGCTGGAGGTCGTAGTCGAGGGAGTCGAGGTAGGAGAAGTCGGTGGCAGCATATTTGTGGGCGGGGCGCATGGACGAGTAGAAACCGTCGCGCATGATTTCCACGGGGATGCAAAGGATGGAGGTTTGGAAAATGAGGGGCGGGAGGTCGCGTTTCATTTGGCGCACATAGTCTTCCCCCAGCACGGCCATGTTGGTGAGCGAGGAGTAGGTCTTGTAGAACACGGCCTGCCGGCGCAGCTCCGTGAGCTGGTGGTCGACTTCGGTGATGGCGTGTTTGAGAGCGGGCGTGGGGCCAGTGGTGAGCAGCAACTGCTGTTGGAGCTTGTAGCGCTGGAGCACGAGGCCTTGGATGAGGGCGATGAGTTGCGGGTCGCTATTTTTTTCGTAGTGGAGAAACCAGCTGCCTTTTTTGGTCACGGGCATATCGGAGGTGATGAGCATCCCGTGATGGAATGGCAGGTCACCGAATTCGCGGGTCTGTCCGCGGTTGGCCTGGAAGGTTTCGTCTTTGAGTTGTTCGAAGTCGATGAATTTCGCCTCGTCGATGTCGAGGAAATCGAAGCTCTTGGAGTTGGACGTGCCTTTGCGGTCCTGCGAAATGATTTGTCCGATGGCGCCGGTGTAGAAGGAAATGATATTGTCCCAGCAGGCGGGCGTGATGAGCGGCTTGGGCCAGTTGAGCGCTTTGGGAGGTGGATGACCGATGCACCAATGTATGTCGCGTCGGTAGCCCCAGGCTTCCCAGTGCATGAGCATGGAGGGGAGCGTGTTGGTGAGTGCGCGCTTGCCGTTGGGAGCTACGAAGGCGGTGGTGCTGCGCGGCATGAGCTGGAAGTTGCGCAGGTTGGTTTGTGCGTGGAGTACGCCTTTTCCCGTGCCGCGTCCGGCCACCACGATGCTGTCGCGTGCGCCGGTGCGGATAACTTCCTGCTGCATCTGGTTGAAGTATACTTTTTTCATCTTTTCACAAAACCGCTTTATAATCAATCTTTTTGCGATGTTTTTTTCCTAAAATTATTTCGGAGGCTAAATAGTCCTTTCGGATGCGGTAGAATTTTTGGCGCACGGCTTCTCTGTAGTCGAGGGCTATGCCGTGCTGCTCACACCAGCGGTCGATGTGTGCGTTGATGCCGCGCGTGGTGAGCAAGGGAGCGAGGCCATACCAGAGGTCCATGCGGAAGAGCAGTTCCACGGCGGCGATGAGTGCCGTTTCGCCCTGCCGCGACAAATGGGTGTGGGAGTAGGGATTTTTGCCGTGAACGATGGGCACGCGCACGGGGATTCCTGCCGAGCGGAGCGCGGGGACATAGTTTTTCGATGGTGGCCGCTGGATGTAGCGCGCCAGGATGGCATTCTCATTCGAACGAGCGGGAAAGACTACGGGGCTGCCCAGGCGATTGACAAGCCATTGTCCGAGGTATTTCTCAAAGGGGACGTAAACAAGGATGTGTTCCATGAGGTTAAGAGAAAGTGTGTGTGTTTAAGAGCTTGCTGCAAAGATAATTTTTTTTTCAGTAGTGGGGGGACTAGGATGACTAGGAGGCCTAGGATGACTAGGGGGACTAGGAGGTTTTTCTGCCTGTTTTTTTCCTCGCGCGCGCACGCGAGGCTATTTTTGCCGTGTCAGGTGTGAACAGGTGTGACATCGTTGGAAATCAATAAGTTAGAAAAAATAAAGTGTTCACACCACCCCAAAAGTGTTCACACCCCTACACACCCAAATGTTAAAATGTTCACAGTGTGTTCACACCTGTACACAGTAATAATATACCTATTTTGTCAATAAAAAAGCAGCTTAATATACTGATTCTCTTTACTTTATATAAAAGTGTTCACACCTGTTCACAGCTGACACGGCAAAATTAGATAGCGCGTGTGAAAAGGTGTTTTTTTTTGGAGCATATTTTTGGGGTTTTGCAAACTCTTAGATAGCAAACGCGGGTTTTCTCTATTTTCTGCTCTACGAGCGTTTTGGGGGTGGAGATTTGGAGTTTTGGCTATAAAAAAAGCCCCCGCAGAAAATTTGCGGGGACTTGAAAAGAGGAGTGGGTGCTTATTCCTTCATGATTTTCACGCGGCCGTCGGTGAGCTGGAAGGCTCGACGAATGCGGCTGGAGCGTGTCCAGCGGCAGCGCACGCCGCGGATGTTGGAGGGTTCGAACTTCTTGGCCTCCGCTGCACCTTTTGAGGAGATGGTGGTGCGGAAGCTGCCCAAATCGCCCAGACGGACGGAGCGGCCGTTGAGCAGGTGATTGATGATGTGGACCACGGCTTCTTTCAGCACCAGGGCCACGTCGCCTTCGGTGGCGGTGGTGCTGTGGCTGATTTCTTGGCAAAGCTCGTCGAGGGTGACGGGTGCCACGGGCGTTTGCTGTGCGTAGAACTTGACCGATTTGTCGATCGGATTTTTGCGGGATACTACTCTGTACTTAAGCATGGTGTGTTTTTTAGGATTAAAAGGTTAATAAAAAAAGGTTAGGGGAGATTTGAAATTTCTATACTACAAAATAAAATTTCTATACTAGGAATTTTTTTTTCTATACTAGGAATTTTTTTTTGTAGTATAGGAATTTTCGCTTCTCCTTATGTGTAAAAATAGGGGTTTTGCGAAATGCAGAATAAGACGGGGAAACTGTTTTGTTTCTGTGAGTTAATGCGTATCTTTGCAGTATCATACATCCTCAGATTATAAACAACATCTTTAATCTGTAAAGCTTCGAGGGCGCTGACCGTGATGGTTCGCGTCCTCTTTCTTTTTTTAGTGTTTTAGTATCAAAAAAAATAGTAATAAATTTGGATACTATTAAAATTGATACTACCTTTGTGTTTTCTGAATAAACAAGATTATGGAAATTATTTGTAACAAAAACAAGGAGCAAATCACGGATATGAAGCAGCGGCTGCGCGATATTTATTTAGCCGTGTCGTGGCGGGAGCTGAATCGGACTTATTTTGATAAATCGATGTCGTGGTTTCAGCACAAAATGTATGGTATTGATGGCAACGGCGGTGTGGGTGGTTTCACGCCTGAAGAGGCAGAACAGCTCTATGCTGCTTTGCATGATTTGTCGGAGCGCATTCGCCGCGCGGCCGACTCGATAAAAGCCCCGGCCTCGCATCCATATAGGCCGTAACATTTTTTTTTGAACAACGAAGAGTGCACCACTGGGCTTGTGGCGCACTCTCTTTTTTTGCAGTGTTGGGTGTTCTCGGACTGGTCGGACTAGGAGGCCTAGGATTACTAGGAGGCCTAGGATTACTAGGAGGCCTAGGATTACTAGGATGACTAGGAGGACAGGTCGGACTTTTTATTCTATCTCATAGAAATATCCTTTTTTGAGGGGGTTGAGTCCTTCGGTGGAGAAGGTGAATTCGAGTTGTCGGCAGAGGTAGCGGCGGCCCTGGATGAGATAGATGTCTTCGGGGGAGAATTGTCCTTCATCGGTGAAGGAGATGACGAGTTCGGCTTTGGTGGAGATGCTGAAGCCGGGGTTGAGGGTTTCGGTGGCGATGGTTTCGGGAAGGTTGCCTTTGAGGCTGAAGGGGTATTTTTCTCGCAGTGAGTCGGAGAGCTTGATCTTATCGTCGATGGGATACCAGGTGAGGCCGTAGGCTCCAGGCACGTCGGGGATCTCTTTGTCCTCTAAGCCTTTGCCGCTGGGAAAGGTGCGGAAGCTTTTCCCAGGGTTGTAGCCCACTTCGATGATGTCGCGCTTCTGTGCTGCGGGGTTTTTCTCTTTCTGTAGGAGGATGTTGCTGATGCAGTAGCCTTCGTCGGGAGGCGGCGTGCGGGTGTCGGCGGTGAGGAAGTGGAGGATGTAGTGTTTTTGGTTGTCGTAGGAGGTGTTGGCGCTGGTCCAGGTCTTGGTGGTGCGATTGCCGGTGAGGTATTGTGAGCCGCTGACGATGTCGAAGTAGCCTATTTGTGCGGGAACGATTTTCAGGGAGATGTTGATGTTGCGTTCGGGGATGATTTCGGTGGTGTCGTTGGGGCCGTTGGGGCGGCTGGGGCGGCTGAAGTGGTTGAAGGTGCGGCGCGCTCCTGCTTTGTCCACTTCGGCGAAGTCCCATTCCTTGTCGGCCACTTCCAGGTAGGCGTAGATGAGTCCTTGGTAGAAGAAGAGGGTGCTCTTTAGTTTTTTCTTTTCCTTGTCCCTTTCCCTTTCCTTGTAGGCTTCCATTTCTTCGTAGGTATTCACTTCCACTATGTTGGCATTTTCCCAAACCTCGTCGGGCAGGACATAGAGGGGGCTGATGTCGGGGAAGGCGTAGGCCACGTTGGCGCGGGTGATGTCTTTTTCCTCGCTTTCTGGGTTGTCTTCGAGGGAGTAGGAGAAGGCGGAGGTGATGTGGTGGAGCGGGCGGATGTTGGTTTGGTCGATTTGGTTGATTTTTTTGATGCGGTTGCGTCGCAGGTTGATGTAGACCACGTTGCGCTGTAGGAGTGGGTCGTAGGCTGTGGTGAAGTAGATACCGAGGAAAAGGCGGCATTGTTCGAAGAATTCGCGTACGGTCCAGTGGGGGAGCATCTTGTGGAGCTTGAGTGTGGTGCGCGCGTTGGCAATGAAGATGTCTTTGAGCCAGCATTGGCGCAGGGCATCGTGGGCGGGGGAGCAGTAGAAGCCCAGGGCGATGAGCACGCGCTCGATGACGTAGCAGAGATAGGGCTGTGGGGCAATGTAGACATCATCGGCGGCGCGGAGGTGGTTGTTCTTGACGGTGGCGCGGAGGTTGAATTGTTGGCCGGTCAATTGTTTGTTCTCGCGGAGATCTTGCACGACAAATTCATTGGCCCATCCTCCGCCCTCGCCGGTGGCATAGATGGGGAAGGCCACAAAGTTTTGATAGGTGTTGAGCTTTTCGAGGCGGCCGCTGGGGCTGAAGGCGCGCTGTAGCCAGTATTCTTGGTAGTCGTAAGCGTAGCGGCGGATGTTTTCTTGTGAGGCGAAGGCATCATCAGGGGCGTAATTGAAGTTGTAGAGCCCGTCCCAGGCGCGGCCGAGGGGGAGTTCGTCGATGTAGCGGTCCAGGCCTTTGTCGTCGAGCATGGCGGCTTCCAGGGCGTAGCGGCCGGAGAGGAGTTGGAGCTTCACTTCTTCTTCCGTGATGGAGGTGATAACGGCGGTGCCAGCCATCTCTTCGGGCGGGCAGAGGAGGCGGAAGGGAAAGTGACGGCCCACGAGGGGGCGCTTGGAGATTTCGAGACGTTGGAGCGGCCCGAAGATGCGTTGGTTCTCGGGGGCGTAGAGCGGGAGGGTGACGTCGAACGTGCGGTCGGACTGTGAGGAGAGGAGGGAATTCTCGCGGATGAGCTTCACGT
This sequence comes from uncultured Alloprevotella sp., assembly GCF_963536905.1. Lineage (NCBI taxonomy): Bacteria > Pseudomonadati > Bacteroidota > Bacteroidia > Bacteroidales > Prevotellaceae > Alloprevotella > uncultured Alloprevotella sp. Next base: position 12,825 of record NZ_CAUTBW010000049.1, read on the forward strand.
TGGTGCCTGCTTTGATGATGGCGGGTTTGTTTTCGATGTAGAGGTGCATGGTTTTTCGGTGTTGGGGAGCCCTAGGAGGCCTAGGAGCCCTAGGCTGACTAGGCTGTTTTATTCTTTATTGAGTCGCTTGTAGTGTTTCCATTGTCGTGCGAGGCCGTCGGGGCCGTCGATGGTGACGTAGGTTTGTATGGGCGCTTCGAGGTGGCGGTTGAGCTGCTCGATGGCTTCGGCCGTTCGGGGCTGCGCGGTGTCGATGACGGTGACGGAGGCTTGGCTGCCAGCGGTGGAGGGCATCACGCGGCGGGCATCGTCGGCGGTGAGGGAGGCCACGGTGTTGTGGCGTTGCGCGTAGTCCAAGAGTTGGAACATGGGCAAGAGGTGGGGATTGTTGACGGCTTCGTGGTTGGCCACAAATTCGCCTTCGTGGACCACACCGGCCTCGCGCCGATAGTTGCGCCCACCGGTGAAACCTCCAGCGAAGTAGCCCGCGGATTGCTTGCGGTGTTGCTGCGTGATGGCGGCAATCTGTACGGCTCCAGCGGCCACTGCCATGGCGGCGGCGATAGGGCCCAGAATCCAGTTGACCTTTGAGGCGGAGGCGTAGGCGTTGATGGCGGCCACGGCGGTGGAGGCTACGGCCTGTGAGATTTCGATGGCCATGGCGCGTTTGTTGTATTTGTTTTTGAGGCGGGCCAGGTCGCGCTGTTTCTTTTCTTCGAGGATTTTTCCGCGTGCGGAGCTTTGCCCCGCGGCTTGTATCTCGCGATTGTAGCGTTCTTCCACGCTGGCAGCTTCGTTTTCGTAGTTGATTTGCATGAGCTGACTGACGCTTTGCAGCATGGCTCCGATGCTCTGATAGGCTGCTGTGGCGTAGGAGGCGATGCGCTCGTATTTTTGCTTTTCTATTTCAGCCTCGGCGTCAGCGTACTGCTGGCGGGTGATGAGTCCGTCGTCGAGCTGTGCGCGGAGTTGTTGCTGCGTGTTTTTATAGGCGGCTATTTGACTAAAAAGATTCGTGACACCGTCGGCCATGTCGCCGCCGGAGCCAGCGTGGGAGGCTTGGTGGCCAGCGCGCTGGAGGATTTCCTGCGTGGAGCGGTCGCGGATGCCGCCTTTGTCGTAGTATTTTCGGCGGAGGGCTTCGAAGATTCGGGCAAACTCTTCTTCCACTTGGAGCTGCTCCTGGAGTTGGCCGTTGGCCTCCTTGAGGGCTTGTGCCTTGGCCGCGGTGAGGAGTTGGAGTTCGTTTTGGTACTGTTCCTCGGGCGATTTTTGGCTAAATTCTTCGCGGTATTTCTTCAGGGCATCATGGAGGCGTTTCACCTGCTCGAGCTTTTGGCGCGCGCTTTCCTTTTGGTATTGCTGCTGGGCTTTCTCAAACTCTTCGGTGTTGCCCACCTGGCGGTGGAGCTCGGCGCGCTTTTTAAGGTATTTCAGTGTGATGGCGTTGCGCTGTAGGTTGTAGGCCTCTTCGCTCACGAGGCCGCGGGCGTAGCGGGATTCGAGCAGCTCTTCTTCCTCGTTTTGCTGGCGCTCGAGGTCGCGCAGGCTCCAGGCTTGTTGCTCTTCGGCTTGCTTCTGCTTGAGTTGGATGAGCTTTTCGCCTAAGGCTTTGTATTTGTCCATCTTCTTTTGCTCGGCGGTGACGAAGAGTGCCATCTGCTTCTCGGTGGCGTTAATCTCGATGGCGAGCATCTCTTCGCGGTACTCTTGTATGTCCTTGCGCCCTTCGGCAAAATCTTTCTGTAGCTCGGCTTTTGCCTGGCGGCTCTCGAGGATGATTTCGGAATTGTCGGGGGTAAGGACTTTCTTTGTCGTTGTTTTATTTTTCTTTCCCTTCTTTCCCTTCTTGCTGTTGGTGGTTGGAAGGGTGGAGGCGTGGGTGGTTTCTTTCGGTGTGGGTGGCGCGGAATCTTTGTTGATGTCTTCGGGATTAAGGCCTTGACGCTTGAGGGAGGATTGTATGGCATCGATGCGCTGATTTTGTTTTGCGACTTTATTGTGTGCCTCTTCCACCCAACCTTCTGCCTGTTTGATGTCGGCTGCGAGTTGTCTCACGTTTTTCTGTTTCAGCCAAGTGTCCCAACCTATATCTTTGTATTTTCCCGCATTTCTTGCCTCGACAAAGGCCTTCACATCCTGACTCGTGACGGTGCCTCCCGCCACTATTTTGTCGATGGCTGCACTCAGTTCGGGAATCTCCCTCTTTAGGGCTGAGATGCGGTTACGGCGGATGCGGAGGGCGTTTTCGCGGCGGCTGGAGCTGTCGGTCAGGTCGAGCAGTTCTCCGCCCAGTGCTGCCATCTTATCTTTTGCTCCTTGCAGGATGGCCAGATTGCGCAGTTCTTTTATGTAGTTTTTGACGGCGTTTGTATTCTCGTGCATGACGCGTCCCTCATTGCTGATTTGTGCGGTGTAGGAGGGGATGATTTTCTGGAGTTCTTTGACGGCTATTCTGCGATCTTTGAGCGAACGTGAATTGTCGTGGATGACGGCCGTGAGGGTGTTGACCTTCGAAACTTGCTCCCCGATGCTTTTGTTAGCGTTGGAGGTGATGTCCTGGAGGTCCTGCTGTGCCTGCTGTTGTGCTGTTAGTGCGCGTGTGCTTTTGTCGGAGGAAGAGGTGAAGAGTCCCATGGCGGCGACGGCTGTCCCTATGATGGTGACGAGGGCCACTAAGGCGGAGATCACTGCGCCTATAGGGTTGGCGGCCATGGCAGCGTTGAGGGCCGTTTGCGCGGTGGTGGCCATGACGATGTTTCCCGTCATGAGTCCGTAGCCTAAGCGCAGAAGGTTGAGAACTACATTAACCCCTATCATTACGGCCTTCCCTATGGTCATGGCTGCATTTCGCGCGTGTTCGGCCAGGGTTTGCGCTTTGACGACCAGCGTATAGCCCACGACGGCCGTGGTGAGCATTGCGAGGGCTATGGAGTTTTGACTGAAGAAGCGGATGAGCGAAGAGAGCACCTGAATGCCGGCGGCGATGACGGAGTTGGTTTTTGTCATGGCAGGCCAGAGCGCTTGCCCCAACTCGATGCGTAAGTCCTCGACGCGCTTGCGCGACATTTCGAGCTTTGCTTGTGCGGAGGAGTTTTGCTGGTTGAACTCATTGGTCACACTGGTGCCTTCCTGAAAGGCTTTGGCGGCTTGGCTCTGTGTGGCGGTGAGCTTGTCGATGTTTTGTGTGAGCGCGGCGATGGTTTGTGTCACCCCGCTGCCGCTGAGTTTCAGGTCGGCCAGAATGGGGGCGAGCTTCTCGATGCCGCCCGTGCGGTTGAGCCCTTCGAGGAATTGGAGGAAGGCGGCGTTGCCATCGGTTTGCAGTGTGCGGGCAAACTCTTTCACATCGAGACCTGCGGCACGCGCCATCTCGGCGGGTTTCTTGTAGAGGGCGGTGAGCACGTTCTGAAAAGCTGTTGCGCCACGCTCCACGCCCACCATGCTCTGGTCGAGCACAGAGGCAAAGCCCATGATTTGGGCTTGTGACATGTGGGCTTGATTGCTCACGCCTGCCACGCGTCCGGCAAAGTCCATGAGATAGCCTTCGGCGGCGGAACTGCTTTGTGCCAGCTCGTTGATGACCGAGCCTGTCGAGAGCATGGCTTGCTTGAGCCCCATTTTCTTGTCATCGCCGAAGAGCTGGGCGAGCTTGCCGATGTTTTTCACACCATCAGCGCCGAGGTCTTCGCCCAGTGCCACATTGAGCTGGTCGGCCGCGGCCACGAAGTCGAGTACGTCTTTTTTCGACTGTATGCCCAAGCGTCCCGCGTCGGCTGCCAGCGCGTTGAGCTGTTCGCGCGGCGTGCGCGTTTCCATCTTTTTGAAGCTCTCGTTTAGACTTTCCACTTCGCTGCGTGCGAGGCCCGTGTATTTGGGTAATGTCTGAAAAAGTGTGTAAGATTCTCCTCGTCCTTTCCCCATGCTTGGGA
>NZ_CAUTBW010000050.1:0-16732 GCF_963536905.1 uncultured Alloprevotella sp.
GGTTCGGTATTCTCTTGGGATAGCGTATTTGACTTAGACTGTCCTCTTTCGGCTGCAGTATCTCCTCCATCGTCGGCCACTCGTCGTTCTGCTTCATCGACTTGTGGAGGAGTGCCATCTTGTTGAACGCCCTCTGTTTTTCTGCGCTCCACTGCTGCTGCATGGGCTGCTTCAAGTTCCTTTCGTTGTGCATTGTTTATGAATTTTATTACGTTACGCAAAATTTCTTCCCTGCTCACCACACCACCTGCAAAGATGTCTTGAACACCATTCGCGCTGTCGCGTGCGTCTTTGTTGTAGAGTGCGAGTGTTGTTTTCAGCATTGTCACGCGCTTGTCATTCAGCACGTCGGCAAGCATCAGCATCGTCATATTGTTGAAGTCCGCCACCGTTTGCAACTCGTCGGGGTCGGCAAACAGTCTGCCCTGCCGTGCATACACGCTCACGATGTCGCCATGTTGATAGTCGCCGTCGTTGCGTGCGTCATACACCAACTTCACAGCATCGGCCAACTCGTTCTGCAACGCCCAACCGTCGCCCAGTGCTATGTTGTCGCTGATTTCGCCCAATGCAGTGATAACACTTTGGCGCATACTCGGTATTTCGGTAAGCATACGCACCACATCGGGGTTGCCATCAAACGCCTTGCCGATGAGCATATTCTCCAAGAACTCCCTGCCAACGGCACTCAGACGCTGGTTGCCTCTACCGCCGTCCACCATTTCGGCCATCTGCGCCTGTGGTATCACTCCTGCACCGTGCAGGTCATTCACCGCGCCGAGGCTCGCTTGTGGGTCGTTATAGAAGTCGCCCAGCGTGTCATAGCCGTTGATGGTGCGCACGATGCGACCGAAACTGTCGTCGCTCACGGTTTTACCCAGTTTTACGGCTTGCTCCGTCTTGTTCTGCGACTTCATTTCCTGTTGGTTGAACCTCGCAAAGGTCTCTGCCGTGTACGGCATGGCATCGTCGGGGACGAACGACACACGCGGATGATGCATACCCTCCACCTGCTCGGGAGTGAAACCGAACTTGTGGGCATACTCTTTCAGATAATCCACGTATGCGCCATCGGTATTGTTCCTTGCAGCAATCTCACCTGCTATGGTTCGTCCGTTGCCGGAAAGGACTACACCGTCGTTGCTCACCACTGGCACGTTCTGCAAAGCTCGCTGGTCATACTGCTGCGCAATACCCTCGGTGTGTCGCTGTGCGTCACGGTCGCGCTCATAGTCGCGGTCGTTTACGCTGTTGTCGTTAGCGTCCATCGGGAAACCGTCTGTCTTTGCCCAATTCTCGGAGTTGTGGCTTGGCGATGATGCACCGCTCTCATGCAGCACATAATGACCTTTCAGCGGCTCACCATTGGGCAACATGATTTCGTCCTTGTGTCCGTCAATCTTCGTGGCGGTGTTCCACTTCTCGGTAATGGCTGGCATCGGGTTTTCGTTGCCCACTGCCTTGCGCTCTGCCTCGGCGGCTTTGCGTGCCTCAAAGTCGGCTTGCGCCTGTGCCACTGCCTTATCGTGTGCAACGCGTTCCTCTTCGGCTCTCACTTCGGCTGCACGTTGTCGCTCCGCTTCCTTGCGTGCTTCGTCCACTCCAGCAATCTGTTGCCAATGAGCAAGACGTCTTTCGGCAGCAGCCTGTTCCTCACGCGCTGCCGCCTTGTCCGCCTTAAACTGCTCCATGCTGCCAGTGTTCTTAACCTTGCCCACACGCTTTTTGGCGGATTCAACCTCTTTTGTCAGTTGTGCCACCATACCATCTACATACTCACGCGCATCCTCGGCATTATCCAAATATTCCACAGTGCCATCCCAAGCCGTCTCGGGGTCTGTCTCCTCAAGCATCGGATTGCCTTTCTCATCTTTAGGAATACGCGACAACGCCGTCTGCTCCTGCTCTGCTTCGTCTGTTGTTTCTTCCGAAACCTCTGCATGAGTAGCAGGAACGTTTTCTGTCACATCCTCGTCTGCCGCAACCACATCCGAATCAGAGGTGTTGTCATCCTTTGGCGCTTCTGCTTCTGTAGCAGGAGTATCAACGGCTTGTACATCTTCTTGCTCTGACGAAACATGACTCACCACCTTATCGGCAAGCTTAGACTCATGCTCGTGCATCACTTCGCCATCCGCATAGTACTCGACAATGCTTCCGTTTTCATCAGGGACAAATGTGCCATTTTCGTAGCGAACACGCCCCATCACCAATGCTGGCTTTTCCGTGCCGTTCTCATCTCTAATAGTTAGCTCCATATCGGGAGTGAAATCAGAAGGAACACCCTCAACAACGTTTTCGCCTTGTGTCACTTCTGCAGGTTCTGACACCTCCGAAGATGCTGGAGGCTCGTCTTTAATGCCATTTCGCTGACGATAGTCTGCGATTGCTTGCTCATCAGCCATCTGCTGTAACTCTGAACGCGACACATTTTTTAGAGAGCCGTCCTCAAGCATCACAGCAAAGTCTGCAGCCCCTCTGTCGTCATAAGATATAAACACAACCTGTCCAGTCTCTCCAGTAGGCAATACAATCTTCTGGCCTAGTTCAACACGAACCTTGCCGTTCATCTCATCATACTGCTCCTGTATATACTGCTGCGCGTTCTCCGAAATCTTTGCCTGCTCATCTTCAAAGTTCAGCACTTCGCCAACTGCCGACAAGCCTGTATCAGAAGTAGGATCAATCATTTTGCGCTCACCAGTAGCAGGGTCAAAAACAACCACTGTTTTATCACTGTTGTCATGGTCTACCATTGAGCCATCCTCTGTCATCTGAACATGACCATCAACGATAAACACCTCTTTTCCGTGTCCCTTTTCATCGGTTTCTTTCAGTGTTGCAGGATGCAACGCACCATCAGTATGTTGCTTTTGCTTCAACTCCTCGTGCTGTTGCGCCTCCATAGAATCTGCATCCTCTTTGATGCGGTCTACAACACCAGCCAAAGCCTCCTTTGCATTGATATACGCTAATGCCTGCTCCTTTTGATTCTCACTCCAATCATCATGGGACATCACAGCTTCTTTTGCTACAGTGGGACTATCATCAAGAATCTTAAAATCTTCATCCGTTGCAAATGATAATTCACCTCGTAGCTCGTCATGCCGCATCTTAACATCTTTTCTATCTGCAACATCTGTCGCGTTGTATCCATCTGTGTAGGCCTTATCCGCTGAGTGATCCACAGGCATCTCGCCTTTTTCTTCGTCTGCCACCTCGTCGTCATAAGGAGTATCATCATCGGTAATATCAATTCTACGAGTATTGTATGATGGGTCATTTACAAATTCCCATTTGGGCATTTTCACACCATCATAGAGCCGTGAAATATAGGTCTTTACTGCTCTTTGCTCGTCACTGCTACGCTTGGATGCATCTTTTGATATAGCTTTATCAATATCCACACCCGTATCAGTCTCAACATCTTTGCGTACAGCATCCAAACTAAAATCATCGGCTAAGCTATCGTAGTGCTCCGTGACACGTTTTACGACGTCTTGCTCTGTTGGCGTAATTGTGTTTGGGTCACGGTGCATTAACTCTTTTATCATGTTGACTGGAGCGCCAATCTCATCTGCAACAATATTGCATGCACGAGAAAAGCGCTTGCTGTCAGCCAAATTGTTGTAGTGCTGCTCACCAATATCAATACCGTTAAGCTCTGCTTGTCGCATGATGCGCGTCTCCTCCAGGTCGGCTTGTCGCTTGTTTGCAAATGTTCGACTTGTAACTACACCGTTAGCCCCGATTGACTGCACTGTGTAATTTGTTTTGCCATCTTGTCCAACGCTCTCGAAAGTACTGCCACCGATTACCGTTGACATTGGGACAACATGTCCTGTCAGGTAATAATACATTTTTGCACGCGCGGCCTCACTGATTTGTCCATCAGACATGAGCTGCTCAAAACGATTGTACGGGATGTCGTAAGATACATCATCATTGTGCGTTTTGCTCTCTATAGTCCTTGATGGGTCTGCCTCTCTCGATTTACCGTCAGGCTTTTGTTTATCTACATATCGTGCGTGGTCAGTAACAAGGATATTAAGGTCATCATATCCTCCGCGCTTAAGCTCGTCTTGCTCCTCCTTGCTAAGAGCCAAATCCGTGTGCTGTCCATCCAAAACCATACGTAGTCGCTCCTCGAAGCTGCGCCTGTTGTGATTACGCTCTGCCATGTTGGTAGGATTATCGGCCTTGCGTAATGCGTCAATAGTGTGAGGCACTGATTTAATTAGATGATGCCCCTTGAATCCTGCCATCATGGCTAAATTATCAGTCCACACATCCATCGCGTCGCGATTACCACTCGCCCATTCTGGGACGGAGAAGATAGTACCCTCTGCAAGTGTGCTCACACCCAACTCTCCCGTGCGGATAGCCGCCTTGCCCGCTGTACTTGCTGTAGCCTTGACTAATTTGTCACTGATATTGCCGACCATAGGGGCAACTACTCCTGTTGCAGCACCCATGACGGCACCGTGTCCAAACTGCTTGCCAACAGCTCCAAGGGAGTATCCCTCTACATCTCCAGTATCCTCGTTACGATGGCCACCCCAACGAGCCTGTTCAGCAACTTCGCGCCCCGCTTCGAAAGTCCCGAAATTTGCAGCTCCTTGAATAGCCCCCATGGCAATTCGCCCGCCAAGCGTTGTGGCTGCTTTGCGCGTGGCTGCTTTACCAATCAGTTTGGCTGATGCTGCCGTGGCTGCCTTTGCCCCGACACTGCTGACACCTGCGGAAATGATAGTGAGGGGGTCGACGGCAAGACCAACGACACTACCTGCGATACTTGCCGCTTTATTTTTTAAGCCCTTATTATATTTTTGCTCGGCCACCTCTCTCGCTGCCCAGTCTCCTGTACTGCCTGCTTTGCTGCGTGCAAGCCCCTCCTGTAACATGGCCACAGAAGACATGCCTATCGCATGTCGGAGAAATAGGTCCGTTGCTGACTTCGGTGTGTTTTTTTTGACTGCCAAGTCAAAGACCGCTTGATCACTGTGCTGGCGGGCAAGACGTGTTGCCATCTTGCGCACCTCGCCATCGCTCATTTTAGGATATTGCTTGCGCACTATGTCGGCCATCCCGCTGATAAGTCCTTGTTGCTTTGCCCTACCAAGCGATGCCCATGCATCATTGGCCATCATCTGTAGGTCATGCTCCTTAAGGTAGTCTGCAAGATTGCTTGTGTATGTCTCGCCGGCTGCAGCCATACGCGCTTGTGGTCCTCCGCCCATCATGGCGTAGTCACTCCAAATCTTATCGTTGTGTGCCTCTCGGCTTGCCTTGGTCCTTGCTTCAGCGTTTGCCCATGCTTTTTCTGCGGCATCCTTAGTCTTATATTTTGCAAGCAAGCCGTTAATCCCTCTGTCAAAATCCTGCTGACGATTTTGCTCTGCCACATAGTCCTCATGTGCCACCTCATCTTCCGCACGTGCTGCCACCTCTTCTTTTGTCATTGGGAGAGGGGAGTTAAGTTTTAGTTGCGCTGTCATAGATGCGTGCTGACGCTTTACCGCCTCTGTAGCAGAATCAATTGCTCCAGCAAGCGAAGGCTCGTTTTGATTGCTGCTATGAACTTGCTCGCTAAACTTCCACGGCTGCGCCTGCGCCTGCGGTTTTGTCGCGTGCAACTGCTTTTTTGCAGCATCAACAAGCTCTCTGTTTGACTTTGGCTTCTGCAAAAGCTCTCCAGGAGCATAGCTTTTTGTGTCTGCTGCTGGCGTAACAGGTTTTACCATCTCAGCTTGTGCCTGCCAAAATCTTTGCGATGCTTGTGTAAGGGGATTAGTGCCAGACTTTGCAGCAGGCTGCACATTACGCTGCTTTGCAGGCACAGACTTTCCATCAACAATCTGCATCGTTGGCCTACTCTTTAGTATCTGCTTAGCTGTATTTACCGCAGGCTTTGCAGGAGCAGGCTTTACCGCGTGCAGGCCAAGTCGCGCAGCAAACTCCTCATAATTTTTGCTGCTCACTGCGCCATCAGCTTTAAGCGCATCGTAAAGCTGCTTGCGGTTTTTGTATCCCTCAGCACCTGACGCCAACATCTTGCTGCGAAAGTGCTCTCTTGACTTAGTTACTGCGCCATCTGCTTTGAGCGCATCGTAAAGGGTGTCTATCTTGTCTGGCATATCTTTATAGTCCTAATTTCTTTGTATTTGAATATGTTTTGCTCTTCGCTGCAGGTCTCTGTGTATTCGCAGGTTTTTCAGAGTGCCAACCTTTGGCTACCTGCTTTGATGTTGTAGTAGTTCTTCTGCCGCCGAAGCCGCCAGAAGTCGTGCTTGTTGAACTTTCGGTTACATAGTCAACCTTGTAGGTCTTATGTTCTTTTGCAAAATCTGATGCTTCTTTTTCGGTGGCAAAGTAGTGTGCCACCCCGTGTCCGTCATATGCAAAATACTTCTTCTGAGAGTCTCTTCCCGCTTTTGCTGCAAGGGCATTGTCTTTTCTTGTACCTGCCACGTATCGTCCCTGCTTTGCCTGCTCAGTCGTAACCCTCGCTCCATAGTAGGCGTCAGCATGATTTGCTTCCGCTGTAGCAGTGATACCTTTTTGTGTAGCCACTGTAGCTTTACCTTCCGCCTCCGTCTTTAAGTATGGCTGCAATTCTTGTTTCCATTTATGCTCTTCTTCTTCACGTTGATTTTTTAGATTAGCCAAGCGTTGAGCCTCAGCTCTTGCAGCTATCTCACGCATCGTACGGTCCTCGTCATTTTTGAGGTCGCCAATTTTGAGTGCATAGCTCACATACTTGTCTCTGTCAGCCTCACGAGCAGCCTTGGCTCTCTCAAATCGCTCTTGCGCTTTAGCCGACATGTTTGGCAAATCCATCGGCTGCACCCCGCGCGCGTAGGAAAAAGCCCGATGAAAAGAGCCTAAACCGTCAGCAAGCCGCGCAAGAAAACCCTTCTGCTTCTCGCGTCGCTCACGTGCCGCGCGCTCCTCGGGTGTCTCAACCTTAATGTCCTGCATCTGCTTGCGCAAAAAGTCCTCCATCTCAGCATAGTTGCTAAGCCGCTGCCGCGGTGCAGTGGAAGGTTGCGATACGGATGTGTCAGCCGTCGAGCTATCATCACTGTTGCCTCCTGGCGTCTCATCTGCGTCCTGTGTGTCCTGTGTGCCTTGCTCTATGCCAAGATATCTTTGTCTATCCAACTCAAAATTATCTGGAGACCCTGTTTGTGGGTCAAAAAGCTTATCCATATCTTTTTTTTTACTTTAATCCTGAACCACTTGCAAAGCCGTCGACAGCACCGCCAATAGCGTTGCTCACACCACTGCGCCAATCAACTCTCTGTCCGCGCAAAGCTCTTAACTGCTCATCGAGCGCATTCTTGCGCGACATGTACTGCCCCTCGATCTTGTCCTTGCGCTGCTCTCCTGCAACTGCAATTTGGCTCGTAGTATCCGCCAAGGCTTTAGCGTTGGCCTCCTTTGTAGCAGCAACACTCTCATCCGTACCACCCATGACGGCAGCACTGCCTGCAGCTTGCTGATTACGCTGTCTAATCATATCAGCCGTATGCGTCAACATAGCCTGCGCGTCTGCACGCTGCGTTGAATCCTCGTTGTAGCGACGGTCGTACCAATCCTGATTCTCACGCTTTTGTCCGTCGACCATCCGCTGCTGCTCTTTGAGCATCTTGTTTTTAGAGATGCTGCCAAAGATGCCACCGATAGCACCAAGCGCACCGCCAATCAATCCTCCCAACATATTGTGTATCTTTTATTTGTTAAAACAAAACTTATAAGTTTCTTGCAAAGTAACACGCTTATTTTTGCATCATCATTTTAAGTTTTGTATCACCATGCCAAGAAAAGCAGGAGACGGGCGCGGTAGGCTCGGCGGCAGAGCTGCAGGTACGCCCAACAAAGACAAGCCGCTAAAAACATTCCTCCGCCAACACTCGGTGACATACTTTACACCGAGCATCGAGGAGGAAGACGAAAAAGGAAAGAAAACTGGCCGATTAGTTTCGCAGTTTGACATAGACGTTGCAAACCTTGATCCAGCAAGCCGCACCGACACGGAAATCAAGCTGCTCAAATATCACACGCCACAGATGCAGTCTACAAGCGTCGACATGACAATTGTAGACGAAAACAAAACACTCTCAGAGCGGCTCGCACGTCTTGCCAGTGGCGAAGAAATCTCAGCTCAAGAAGAATAGGAGTTAATAAAGTTTGTTAGTTTTTGGGAGTCGTCCGCAGTGATGCGCGCGGCTCTTTTTTAGTCTTATATATATAGGTATATATGAGATTTTTTAAAAATATGTTTTATAACATATAAAATAAGTGTGCAAATATTTGCACATATAAAAATAAACGCCTATCTTTGCACTATCAAAATAAAACAAATAGCAAATTAAAAAAACTAAGAGCAATGAAAAAGTTAGGATTTACGACAATCAATGAAGCAAGTTATAAAGGTCACACCATCACGCACATAGAAGACGGCTTCCAGCAAGAGTTTGCTATTATAGACGATAAAAAAGAGCTTTACGCAAGCGTTTCAGATGCGAAAAGAGTTATCAATGGCCTTCAGCCAAAATATGAAGTAATGTAAAAAAACAACTAACAAAAATACAAACTACTAACAACTACAAATTATGGCAAAGTACACAATTACCTACAAATGCGGACACACAGAAGAGATGCAACTTTTTGGCAAGATGAATGACCGCGATCGCAAAATAGCTTGGTATGCGACACAAGACTGCCCCGAGTGCAAGGCAGCAGCAGCAAGAGCAGCAGCAAAAGAGAGAGGCCTCGTAGAGCTTGAAGGTACAGCAAAGCAGATTGTTTGGGCTGAGCAAATTAGAGCAAAATTTTTAGAGCTGAGCGAACAGATAAAAAAGCAGCTTGAGACAAAAGCCGAAGACCCCAGAGTACTTGAACTATTTGCTGTACTTGACGACGCAAAGAGCAACTCAAAAGCATCCTTCTGGATCGACAACAGATACGACCTCGACTCAGTCCGCGGTATAATCATTTGGACTGGTATCAAGTAAAAAAATAACTAACAAAAAAATATCAACTACTAAAAATTACAATTATGACAACTATCAAAAAAATCCAGACTACAAGTGACGCAAACGGCTACCCAACAAATCTCAAAACTGGCTATATAGGCTTTGAGACTTGGGCCGAGGCCGAAAAATTTGCAGAAGAAAGAGACCTTACTTTGATGTGCGTCTCACGGAAAACAGGTTGGCACGTTTGGCACAGAGGAAATATGATGAATGAGCCGATGACAATCAAAGCCGAAGACTATGGCGATGACTACAATTTTGAGACTGACGCTGATAAATACTTTGAGAGTGAGCGCGAAATACTCGAAGATTGCGACACGCTCGAAGAGATTGAAGAAAAGCTAAAGACGATGCGCGAGGTAGTAGACGCGATAAAAGCAGCAGATATTGCAGACGGTGAAGTTGTAGTGACTTGCTGCGGTGAGTACTGCGAGACTATCAAGACAGAGACAATGAGCTGGAGCGACGAGAGCAACGGCCGTGAGTATGTGATTGCAGCAGTAGAGTTAATCTAATAAAAACAAATTTTAAGCCCTCGACAACACGGTTAAGTCAGTTTTTATGATTAGCAAAGAGACTTTTTTAGATAAGCTGAGTAAAAAATCAGGTGATGCGACCGCTGTAGTTTACGATAGCCCAACAAACAGAGACTTTTTTCCAGAAAAAGTAGATGAAATTTTAGAGAAGTACAAAGAGGGCGATTACGATGGCTTTGAAGCGGCGAGTCTTGCCGACCATCCAAACGCTGCATTACTAGCTGCATACTGTACTATGATACGTTTTATATTAGGGAAAGAGGTCACAGAAGACAATTGTATTGAGTGTCTACAAGAATACTTTGGTGAGAGCGCCTCATTTTTGATTGCACACAAAGGAGAGGAGACGGACTACATACTAATTTGGTAAACAGCACGGGCGGCCAACAACCGCCCCACAAATATTTTAGACATGGCAAGACTGATAAACAACGTGACAAAAAAAGAAGTGGAGGTTAGGGTGTCCTACGAGCATCCCGTGTGTGGCTACGGACACGCGGTTTGGGTTGACAGAAACAATGTAGCCTACATGCAGGTCGGCATGATCACGCCCCTGTACACTATCATCCCCGACGAGCAAGACGAGCGCGAGCGCATAGGTCGCGAGATTAGTGAGCTGCGTAAAGCTGCTGGAATGTCTCAGGCCGCCCTTGCAAAAAAAATAGGCTGCGACAGGTCGTACATCGCAAAGATAGAGCGCGGCCGTCAGCATATCTCAATCAACGTGCTGACAAATATTGCTTCTGCACTTGGCGCGAGGGTTGAGGTGGTAAAATAGCTCACTATTTTTCACTGTTTGTAGTGACCGCAGGGATGATTTTCTCTGCGGTTTTTTACACCTTATATATATCAAAAAACAAGCAAAGGTTGTTTTAAAAACAAGCAAAAACAAGCAAAGGTTGTTTTAAAACAAGCAAATAAAAGAAAGTAAAGTAAAAGAAAAGAAATATATAAAGAAAATAAATTTTCTTATTCTCGTCGTCGCTGCGCGCACACGCGCGTACACGTGAGAGAGATTCGTTACAAATTGTAACGCTTTGTCACCTGTGTGGCCCGCGCGCACACGCGTACACGTGAGAGAGATTTTTTCAAAAAAAGGCTTCGCTAAACAACAGGCGAAGCCTTGTACGAACAAAAAAGAAAAATGATTTATCCTTGCAAAAGTCGCTCTTCGAATTTTTCCATCGCATCACCCACAGTCTCGTCCAGCAGTTTTGCATAGACCTCACGAGTGATTTTTGTTGAAGAGTGTCCAAGCACTTTTGAGACGATTTCCATCCCTGCTCCTCCGTTGAGTAGCATCGTCGCACCCGTGTGACGTGCCCAGTGCGACGAGATAGGCTTGTCGATATTGCACATCACGGCAATGATTTTGAGATAAGCGTTGTATTTTACGTTGGACATGATGGGCAAGCGCCCGTTGTACTGCTTCAGTATCGCCATCGCAGGCTTTAGCACCAGAAACATAAACTCCTGCTTCGTCTTTCCGCGTTGCCCCACGTACATCTGTCGCCCCTTAACCGTCTTAATCTTCTGCGCATCGAAGTCAGCAAGGTCTGTGTATGATAGGCAAGTGTAGGTCTGAAAAACGAAGAGGTCACGAGCGTGTTTTAGATACGCCGTTGGCGGATTAAGCCGCTCTATACGTGCAAACTCCTCCCGTGTTAGGTATTTCCCCAGACCGCCAGACGACTTCTCTTTGCGGATATTTAGCTTCTTGTACGGATTACCCTGCATCAGACCGTCGTCGTTGGCATCAAGGATGAATGAATTCAGAAAGCGGTGATAGTTATTCCATTTCGAGTAAGGCTTCATACCCCTTGCCGACAAGGTTTTATCCATCGCCAGGATATTTGCCTCGTTGATGTCAGAAAAAAACCTCATGCCGTCCCATTCCTCAAACCACCTCAGAAACCGCTCGTATCGCTCACAACTGTCGCTCGACCTGCCATACTTGCGTATCTCCGCACGCTCACGAAAATAATCCAGCAGGAAGCGTTCTTTCACAACGTTCTTAGCAGCATCCTTTTTCTGCCGCCCGTTAATCTGCGCCACGATACTATCCATGTCAAACTCCCCGCGCTCCATCAAGTCGTTGATGATCTTCCGTGCATTTGCGACATAGACATCGAGCGTCCGCTGCAATTCTGCCGCATCCAATCGATGCACAATGTACCCATTGCGCCACTCACGCGGAAAAACTCTCACCCCCGTAGTAGCATACTTCTTCTTGCGGTCGTAGCCGATGCGTAGCTCGATCGCACCCTCTTTCGTTTTTGATGCTCGCTTCCGTCTGTCGAACATCAACTTCAATGTTGGAATCCCCATAATTGTTAGTTTTTTTGTTGCGTCCACACTTCCGCGGTCGCCTGCGTCCGCAAAACCCATATCATGATATATCATGATTGATGATGATATAGCATATCTCCCTTTCTGTTTTTATCCTCTCATAGAGACTTAATACGATGATAGACATGATGCTATAATCAAAAATCGCTGAAAATCAGACACGAAAGGGAAGCCATCAATTTGACTTCCCTTTGATTTCTTGCGGAAAGTGAGGGATTCAAACCCCCGATACCCAACAGGGTATACCGGATTTCGAGTCCAGCGCATTCGGTCACTCTGCCAACTTTCCTTATATTGATGCAAAGATAAGAATAAATTTTATATCTGAGTTCTATGCATCAACCTTTTTAGAAAGCAATAATCACAGCGTTATTCGCTGAAATTGTAACTTTAGTAGGCTCTGTTGTGCTAAGCGTTAGAGGGAGAGATTTGCCAGAAATAAGCTCTTTTGCCTTTATAGTCTGTGGCTTTATGCCTAAATATTCAAATGCAGCAGATGGAATATTGATACAGAGTTTTTGTTCTGTATCAGCAAAGTTTGCTACGATTAGTGCAGTCTTTTCTCCCGTTGAGCGAAGCATTGCAAAGGTACGATGAGGATTGAAGTTTTGTGATGCATCGTTAGCATACATAAGATCAAATTTTTTTCCTTCTCGAATGGCTTCAGAACTATTGATGATTTTAATTATAGAACGATAGAAGGTATAAAGTTTGGCTTCATCTTTATCCAAGTATTTGATGCCACGTATTAGTTTCTGATAAGAAGGAACTCCCCAATAATCAAAAATCGTCGTTCGTCCATCTTCTCCACTAAAGCCTTCGTTGCCCATTCCTTTTTCTCCAATTTCTTGTCCTGCATAAATCATCATTGGAGCTTTATCGAGTGTTGCACTAACGACCAATGCTGGTAGAGCCTTTTCTGCATTTCCAACAAAGAATGGTGAAGCGATTCGTTGCTCATCATGATTTTCAAGAAAATGAAGCATGTGGTCTTGAATGTCGTCAGTAGCTTGCCAGCAGTGGGTAATAGCTGTAGCAGAATTCTCTCCGCGAACAATAGAACGGAGTGTATCATATAGCCCGACCTTATCGTAAAGATAATCGAATCCTCCCGTATGAATATAGTTACGGTATTCTCCTGGATTGTAAACCTCTGCAATAAATTTCAATTCAGGATGTTGTTTCTTTACTTGTGCAATGGCATAATTCCAATATTCAACTGGAACCATCTCTGCCATATCACAGCGGAAGCCATCAACTCCTTTCCCTGCCCAAAAAAGAAGAATCTCGGTCATTTTTTTCCAAGTGTCGGGGATAGGGGAGAAGTGTGTAGAACGTCCATTCTGATAGTCAATACCATAGTTTAGTTTTATAGTTTCATACCAGTCATTGATACTTGGCCATGCATTGAAAACGTCATTTCCAGAAACTCGTGCAGGAGTTTCGATATAAGAAGCTTTATTCCCTATTATATTGTCCAAATGTAATGATTCATTGGGAATATAGTAGAAGTTGTTTTGGGCTGAAAAAGCTAGCTCTGTGTTATCTGTTTCCCCTAAATCTTTGACACCAGCAGGTTTGCTGTCTGAATGATATTGGCGAGCAACATGATTTGGGACAAAGTCCATGATCATTTTTAGTCCGGATCGATGTGTTCTTTCTACTAATTGTTCGAATTCTTTCATTCGTTCTGGGACATTAACAGCTAAATCTGGATCAATATCGTAATAGTCCTTTATTGCATAGGGAGAGCCTGCATTTCCTTTTACAACTTCAGCATTATCGCGAGCGATACCAAAAGCAGAATAATCTGTCTTGGTAGCATGTTCGATTAATCCTGTATACCAAATATGAGTAAAGCCCATATCCTTGATGCGTTTTAGGCGGCGAGCATCAAAGTCGTTCATCTTGCCACATCCGTTTTCGGATAATGTTCCATTATTTTTATTGAGAGTGACAGTATTTCCGTATAAACGGGGTAAAACCTGATAGATGGTGATTCTTTCCTGGCTCATAACAGAGAGAGGCACTGCCAAGGCAAGTGCACTAAGTAGTTTCATTATATTTATTACTAATTACTAACATGTGAAAATGCAAGAGCCTAACGGCTTACGTTATTAGAGACGTTCTTCCGTTAGGCTTTTATAATATTGTTAGAATGTTTTTTAAGTTCTAAAAGATTAGTCTTCTACACCTTGGATTTCTACTTCGAGATTCTGTGCACGTGCAATCTTAGAAACCATTCCTTGAAGGGCTTTTCCTGGACCACATTCAGTGAAACTTGTGCAACCATCTGCAAGCATACTTTCAACTTCTTTTGTCCAAAGAACGCTATGCGTAAGTTGTTGAATGAGGTTGGTTTTAATCTCTTCAGGATCAGTGTGTGCAAGACCATCGTAGTTCTGATAAACAGGACAGATAGGTTTCTTGAACTCAGTAGTAGCAATAGCAGTTTCGAGTTCTTCTTGAGCAGGTTGCATAAAGGGGCTATGGAAGGCACCGCTTACGGGAAGCACAAGTGCACGCTTAGCACCAGCCTCTTTAAGAAGCGTACAAGCCTCTTTGATGGCTTCTTCGTCGCCAGATATAACAAGTTGTCCAGGACAGTTGTAGTTGGCAGGTACAACCAATTTATTGTCTTTACTTACTTGCTTGCAAATATCTTCCACTTTCTCGTCAGACAAGGAAATGATAGCTGCCATAGTGCCTGGTTTTACCTCGCAAGCAGCCTGCATGGCCTTAGCACGAGCAGCCACAAGTTTAAGACCATCTTCAAAGCTAAGGCAACGAGCTGCTGTAAGTGCAGAAAATTCACCAAGAGAATGACCTGCTACCATATCAGGATTGAAACTTTCTCCCAAGCAGAGAGCTTTAACAACACTGTGAATATATACTGCCGGTTGCGTCACTTTTGTTTGTTTCAGTTCCTCATCTGTCCCATTAAACATGATGTCTGTGATGCGGAAACCGAGAATCTCATTAGCTTTCTCGAAGAACTGTTTGGCAACGGGATGCTTCTCGTAGAGATCTTTACCCATACCAACAAACTGTGCACCCTGGCCAGGAAAAACAAATGCTTTCATTTAGATTATTTTTTTATTATTGGATATCTGTACGCAAAGTTAATCATTTTTTATCTATAATAGGTATGTGTGTCCTTTTTTGCCATCTAAGAAGTAATCTTCTTATCCTCCATAATATAATTCACGATAAAATAGGAAACGAAGTAGGTTTAAACAAATCTATAGTTAATGCTTGAAAGATGAAAAAATGTAAATTATAGAAGTTGTACCATACTGTGTGTTTATCGATTTTCATGTTTTTTCTACAGAAAAAACATGAAAATACTTCTAGTTTGACTAGAAGTGTTTATGATGTCTTACGATATTATTTGATTTTCGTTTGATGAATCCTTTCGAATGAATTACCTTTGCACAAACAAAATCAACAACTTTAAATACTGTGTACATTGCAATCGCAGGAAATATAGGTAGTGGGAAAACCACGCTGACCACCCTTTTGTCTAAGCATTACAAATGGAAACCCCATTTCGAAGCTGTTGATAATAATCCTTATCTCAATGATTATTACAAGGATGTTCCTCGGTGGTCGTTTAATTTAGAGGTGTTTTTCTTGAAAGAACGCTTTCGCAACCTATTAGAGATATCCCAGAGCCAAGTTCCAATAATTCAAGATCGTTCTATTTTTGAGGGAGTCTATGTCTTTACGGCTAACAATAAAGATATGGGATATTTGTCGGATCGCGACTACGAAACTTATATGGAGCTTTTCAACTGTATGGTTTCGGTAGTGAATTATCCTAGGCTACTCATTTATCTTCGCTCCTCAGTGCCTCATCTTGTGGAGAATATTCAGAAGCGTGGACGTGAATATGAGCAAGCTATTCCTCTTCAATATCTCGAAAATCTCAACAATCGTTACGAAGATTTTATATTCAATAGCTATCAAGGTGAGACACTCGTTATTGATGTTGATAATCTTGATTTTCTTTTACATCCTGAGGATTTTAGATCTATTGTTGATAAGATAGATGCAAAACTTTATGGTTTATTCTAATAACTTGAAACTGAAAACATACATTTATTATGCATATAGCAATTGCTGGAAACATTGGTAGCGGGAAAACAACACTGACAAAGATGCTTGCTAAACGCTACAACTGGATGCCACATTTTGAACCCGTGGACAACAATCCATATCTAGACGACTTTTATGGAGATATGTCGCGTTGGTCGTTTAATTTGCAAATCTATTTTCTCAACAAGCGTTTCAAAGATGTTGTGGAAATTTCGAAGAGCAATGATGTGATTATACAAGATCGTACTATTTTTGAAGATGCCCGTATATTTGCGCCAAACTTGCATAAAATGGGGATGATGAGCGATAGAGATTTTCAAAACTATACGGACTTATTTGATTTGATGATGTCGCTGGTAAAGTTACCCGACTTAATGATTTATATTCGTTCGACTGTACCCAATTTGGTTTCGCAGATAGCAAAGCGTGGCCGTGAGTATGAGAAGTCTATCCGCATAGATTATTTGGAAGGTCTAAATAAACTCTACGAAGATTGGATTAAAACCTATAATCATCATCTCATTATAGTGGATGGTGACACTACTAAATTTGAGAGTAATCCAGAAGACTTTGAAAAAATCACAGATATGATTGATTCAAAACTTTATGGATTATTCCCAATGTAGTAGTCGTTTAAAGTAAACGAAAAAGAAAGTCGACATGAGTTCTTTTGCTCTTGTCGGCTTTCTTTATTGTATAGAAAAATCC
>NZ_CAUTBW010000051.1:0-16702 GCF_963536905.1 uncultured Alloprevotella sp.
AGGGCTTCGGGAAGCTTTCTTGTGCCGTTTGGAAGTTTACCGGACAGCAATATAATCATAAATATCCTTATTGTGTCTGAAAATGCAATAAGGACGCAGGCTGACGAAATAAGGCTATCAGCTGACGCCCTTATTGTATTTGTGAATGACAATAAAAGTCTGGATAAGACTAATGGGACCTTTTATTCTGACACATATAGAGTTGATATAACTATTTCAAATTTTCAGTTTCCAAATCTCATAGTAGCAGATTACACAGTTGTCCAACTTTTTATGACGATGGAATAAGGTTGTTGTTGTATTAGTCCTATTGTTTATTTTGTCTAATTCTTGGCTCATAAGTAGGAACTTTTTATAAAGTAGTTTGTTCTTTTGTGTCTTTTGATGTAACTTCGCTTTATAAATATTACTATTATATGGAAATCCAAGGATACTTTGATCATTTCAACTTTAATGTGACAAATTTGTCACGTTCTTTGATGTTTTATCGAGAGGCTTTAGGCTTTGTTCCAGTAGGAGAAATCGATGGTCCAGAAGGACAATTCAAAATTGTGTATTTGGGAGATGGTCACTCTTCTTTTCGTTTGGAATTAACTTGGCTGCGCGATCACCCTCAAGAGTATAATTTGGGCGAATGTGAATTTCATCTCTGTGTGAGAGTTGAAGGAGACTACGCTGCTGTTAGAGAACAGCATAGAGAGATGGGATGTCTCTGTTATGAGAATTTAGAGATGGGACTATATTTTATTCAAGATCCCGATGGTTATTGGATCGAGATACTTCCAGCTGAAAATCAAGTAAACAAATAAAACAAATAAAATATTCAGATTATGGAAAATCAACAATTGATTGACGACTGCATTGCAAAAGCACAGGAATGGATGTCTTCAAACCTTTATGACAAAGAAACTCGTCGTGCTGTAAGCGAAATGGTGGCAAATCCAGATAAGACTGAGCTCATCGAGTCATTCTATAAGAATCTTGAATTTGGTACAGGTGGTTTGCGTGGTATCATGGGAGCTGGCACCAATCGTATGAATGTTTATACGGTAGGAGCTGCGACTCAAGGTTTATCTAACTATCTGAAACGTAGCTTTGCTGACAGAAAAACTATCAGCGTTGTTGTTGGGCACGATTGTCGTAATAATAGCCGTCTTTTTGCAGAGACTTGTGCAGCAGTTTTCTCTGCTAATGGTATCCAGGTCTACTTATTTGAGGATATGCGACCAACGCCAGAGATGTCGTATGCCATTCGTCGCTTGGGATGTCAGAGTGGTGTTGTTGTAACAGCTTCTCACAATCCGAAAGAATATAATGGTTACAAAGCATATTGGGAAGATGGTGCACAAGTTCTTTCTCCGCACGATACAGGTATCATTGATGAGGTAACACGTGTTACGGTGGCTGATGTGCGTTTCGAGGCTAATCCAGCACTTATCAAAACGCTGGGTAAAGAAATGGATGAAGAATTTTTGCAAAAAGTGCACACGTTGAGCATTGATCCTGATGTGATTCGTCGTCAGTCAGACTTGAAGATTGTTTACACTCCGTTGCATGGCACTGGTATGATGCTTATTCCACAGAGTCTCAAGATGTGGGGCTTTAACAATGTTCATACTGTTGCAGAACAGATGGTGCGCGATGGCAATTTTCCAACGGTGAAGAGCCCAAATCCTGAAAATGGGGAAGCCTTGACTTTAGCTCTGAAGTTGGCAAAGAGTATTGATGCAGACATTGTGATGGCTTCTGATCCAGATGCTGACCGTGTAGGTATGGCTTGCAAAAATGATAGAGGAGAATGGGTCCTTATAAATGGTAATCAGACTTGTATGCTCTTCCTTTACTACATTATAAAAAATCGTATTGCACGTGGTTTAATGAAGGGTAATGAATTCATCGTTAAGACAATTGTTACTAATGAAACCATTCACGATATGGCTGTAAAGAACGGATTGGGCTTCTTCGACTGTTATACCGGTTTTAAATGGATTGCTCGTGAGGTCCGGTTGCACCAAGATGAAGGTGATATGCAATATATCGGTGGAGGGGAAGAGAGTTATGGCTTCATGGCTGAGGACTTCTGTCGTGACAAGGATGCAGTAAGTGCTTGTTCTTTGTTAGCAGAAATCTGTGCTTGGGCAAAGGATCAAGGTAAAACGCTTTATGATGTTTTGATGGATCTTTATGCAGAGTATGGTTTTTCTTATAACAAAACAATCAATGTTGTACGTCCAGGAAAGAGTGGAGCTGATGAAATCCAGGCTATGATGGTAGATTTCCGCAATAATCGTCCTAGTGTTCTTGCTGGGTCTAAGGTCCTTGTGACTAAAGATTATCAAGAATTGAAGGTTTATGGTGCTGATGGTCAAGTTACTCCGCTCGACATGCC
This sequence comes from uncultured Alloprevotella sp., assembly GCF_963536905.1. NCBI lineage: Bacteria > Pseudomonadati > Bacteroidota > Bacteroidia > Bacteroidales > Prevotellaceae > Alloprevotella > uncultured Alloprevotella sp. Next base: position 2,390 of record NZ_CAUTBW010000051.1, read on the forward strand.
AGAGGCTAGCAATGTACTGCAATGGTTCACTGAAGATGGTACAAAAATTAGTGTTCGCCCCAGTGGTACTGAACCTAAAATTAAATTCTATATTGAAGTTAAAGGTGATCTTGCTTCTGCTGCTGAATATGACCAAGCATGCCAACAGGCTGATGTCAAAGTGGCTGCTATTGTGAAAAATTTGAATATTAACGAATAACTTAGAAAGGAGGGGAAGGAGATCTTCTTTTCCCTCCTCTTTATTATTCAATGATACTAGCTGGACTGTCCGAAATCTCATTGCCTGGGCAGTTTTATGGTTGGGACTATAACAGGTAAGACGTATTTGTCAGTTAGAGCTCTGTGGCTTCTATATGATGACTGCGACCTACTTGTTTCTGTGTTTTTATGGTTGTGAAGGGGCAAGAAGACTCTTTCTAAAAACTTGTTTCTGTTCAGAGTGATAGTATATGAAATACTTCATTTTTTGTAGAGATCAATTATTATTGACTGATAAAGGGACTTTACCCATTGGAAATACTCCTCCTATACTCCTTGAAGATTGGCAAAAAACTCATCCTCTCCCAAAGATGGACGGTATTCCTTGCTGTTGGGTGTCTATAGATGTGCCTATATCAGAGAGTGGTTTTCAGATGGTTGGATTGCGCCAATCCTATTCAATTCTTTCACTTTCGGATTATCTCATGGCAGGGAAAGCCTATGAATTGCAATACTGGGATACAAATACAAAGTTTTGTGGAGTTTGTGGAGCACCAATGAAGTTTCATACAGATATATCTAAGCGTTGCACTTGTTGTGGCAAAGAAGTTTGGCCTTCTTTAGCTGTGGCCATCATAGTGGCTGTGCAGCGTAACGATGAGATTCTTTTAGTACAGAGTAATAAATTCCGTGCTGATTATATGGGATTGGTTGCAGGCTTTGTTGAAACAGGAGAAACTTTGGAAGATTGTGTGCGCAGAGAAGTGAGAGAGGAAACACATATAGAAATAGACAATATCCGCTATTTTGGTAATCAACCTTGGCCTTACCCATCAGGATTGATGATCGGTTTTAAGGCAGACTATGTTAGTGGAGAAATACAAATACAGCGTTCTGAATTGACAAAAGGAGGATGGTTTAAGTCGGATAATTTACCAAATATTCCATCCAAACTTTCAATAGCACGGATGTTGATAGACAGTTTTGTGAAGGAACAAAGTGGACATGATTTAGATGTCGATGGATTCTAAGATATTTTATATACTTTTTGAGTTGCTCTTAACGTTAAGTGTATTATAAGAACCTCTTTACGCTCTATTACATAAAAGTTTATAGCAGATATGCAAAGATTGGATAATTATATATGCGGGATCCGGAAAGATGGTCATTCGCTAGAAGCTCACCGCGCAATTTGGGCCTTGGCTCATATGAGACATTTAGGACTTTCCTTCAAAGATGCTGAAAAAATCCGGACTTTTTTGAAAAAAAGAATGGCTGAAGGGGCTGTTACTGAAGATGTCTTTGGGCTGAATCGAGTTGTACTAAGTTTGCAAGCTTGCCTTCTTGCTTCTTCTGAAATAGGATTGCGGGGCCATGCCCTTGTGGCTTGTATCCTTCGTTCATTAGTCTTTGAAACTACCAAGTTAGATGAGGTGGAGAAAGTTTTTGGTAGTGATGTTAGAATTGCACTACATGCTTTTCTTCGTATCGAGAATTTGTTGGATACAAAGATTGAAACCATGGAAACAGATAGTTTTCGCAATCTCTTTGTGGCCCAATGTGGAGATATGCGTGTGATTCTTCTGCTTATAGCTGATTGCGTGAATAAAATGCGCTTGGTTCGGAATGTACAAAATGAGGAATCTAAGCGGATTTTGTCAATTGAAGCTGCTTACATTTATGCACCTTTGGCTCATAAGTTAGGTCTTTATACGCTGAAAAGTGAATTAGAAGATCTGAGTCTAAAGTATATGGAGTCTGAGGCATACTATCATATAAAAGAAAAACTCAATGCTACAAAGCGTGCACGTGACTCTTATATCGAACGATTCATAGCTCCATTGCGTGAACGTTTGAAAGAAGAGGGAATCTCTTGTCATATAAAAGGGCGCACAAAAAGTATTCACTCTATTTGGCAAAAGATGAAGAAGCAACATTGTTCTTTTGAGGGCGTCTATGATTTGTTTGCAATTCGAGTAATTATAGATGCTCCTTTTGAAAAAGAAAAAGAACTTTGTTGGAAGGTCTTTTCACTTATAACATATAAGTATGAGTCGAATTTACGTCGTCTACGAGATTGGCTTACTGTCCCTAAGAGCAATGGGTATGAAAGTCTTCATATAACAGTGCGTGGTCCAGAAGATAAATGGGTGGAGGTACAAATCCGCACGTCTCGTATGGACGAAATAGCAGAACATGGTTTGGCTGCACATTGGCGTTACAAAGGTATCAAGGCTTCGGATAGAGGGGTTGATACTTGGTTAGCCAATATTCGAGAAGCTCTAGAGCAAGGTGATGAATCGCAGTTGTCGAAGAGTTTAGGTTCTGATCTTCATGAAGGCTCTGTCTATGTATTTTCTCCCAAGGGAGATTTGTACAAACTTCCAGAGGGAGCTATCGTTCTAGATTTTGCCTATTTGATACACACCAATGTGGGTGATCATTGCGTAGGAGCTCGTATAGGTGGGCGTAATGTGTCAATACGTCAGCCCTTAGAAAGTGGCCAGAAGGTAGAGATTATAACATCTACGACTCAAACTCCGAAGTTGGAGTGGGTTAATTGGGTAGTATCCTCACGTGCAAAGGCAAAGATACGTTCTAGTGTGAATGACTTGCAGGCTACTGATGGGAATTTTGCTCGAGAGGTGTTGGAGCGTAAGTTGAAGAACCGGAAGATTACTTGGGACGAATCAGCTTGGAATATAACGATAAAGAAATTAGGTTTCAAAGAAGCTAATGAGTTTTACAAATCTATTGCAGATAATCGCTTAGATCTGAATGCTGTAATAGAACAATATCTTGAGATTCTTAACCGTAATCAAAATTCATCAGATCATCTTGTGCAACGCAGTGCCGAAGAGTTCAATCTTGAAAAAAAATTGGCTGCAAATATAACAATACCAGATGATGTCTTGGTTATTGACAATGAGCTCAAAGGTTTGCATTTTCAAATGGCTCATTGCTGTAACCCTGTCTATGGAGACGAAGTCTTCGGCTTTGTTACAGTGGGTGGAGGTATCAAGATACACCGAAATAATTGTCCTAATGCTCCAGCTCTCCGTATGCGTTTTCCCTACAGGATTGTACGTGCTCGTTGGGCAGGAAAGGGGAAGGGACAATATCCTATTGTGCTTAATGTGATAGGCCAAGACGATTTAGGTATTGTCAATAATATAACATCTGTTATTTCAAAGGAGGAACATATTATGCTTCGCAGTATCAATATAGATTCTCACGAAGGGTTGTTTAGTGGTATGCTTACAATTTTAGTAGATGACACACAAGTGCTCAATGCCTTAATTCGTAAGTTGAGGGCAGTAAGAGGAGTTAAAGCTGTCTCCCGTTCTTAAGTATGAAATAGAAGAATTACATAAATATGTCTGACGGAAATTTTAATAGAAATCTGTTACCTTCTCATAGTTTTCAAAGTGGAGTTAGAACAGGTCGAGCCGTAATGAAAACTAAGGCTCTTGCAGCTTTTAGCAAATGGCTTGTTAATCAGTCTTACTCTCTCACTGACGAACAAATTCGTGAAGCTAAATCGGAATTTAGAAGATATCTTGAAGATTGAAAATAGAGAGTAACAAAATAGTGCTAAGAACGATAATGTTAAAGGTTCACTTCTTTAGTGAGGTGAGGCTAGGATACATTTGCTTTCTTTTTATCTGTTTTTCTTTTTGCTTTCAAATATTGCAGGCTAGGGCGGTATCGATGGATTCTCTTTGTCGACTAACTTATACATTCCCCTCTAGATATTCACTCTCTGCCAAGGAATACGCTGCTTCTATTGAGGCTCGTTGTCATCTGCAGACTCATCGGAGTAATGTTGTTACACGTTGGATTCGTGGACTTTTTACTTTTGAAAGAGGAGATAATGAATATGAAACTCAAAGTCGGATGTTCCTTCAGCATCATGCAAATGGAGCGGTAGATATTAAAGAGATTGAATTTTATTCTAATCTTCCTCGACTCCGTAATACTTCGGATATAATTCGTCAGCGTTTTAGTTTATCTCTTTATTCTTCTCAGATTTTTACAGATAATATCCTTTCACCTTTTAACGGACAAAATAGAAGGTATTATACCTATGAATTATGCTATCGTTTTACAGAGGGAGGACGAGAATGTGCTCATGTAGAAGTGCGACCACGATTTAGAAATACACAACTAGTTGAAGGAATATATGATGTGGACATAGGGACAGGAGCTGTTACTAATTTTGACTTGTCTTTCTATTATGATGCTATGAACATCCGAGTTGTTGGGAGGGTTCCTCGTACAGGTCTCGCTTGTCTATTTCCCTACCAACTGCAAATCTATTTAAACCTAAACTTGCTAGGGAATCGCTTAAAAGCTAAGTATGACGTTAGTATTAAGTATGACTTCTCTGTAAATAAACAAATTTCTATTGCCAGTAATAAGACATTCGACTTAACTCATCTTTATTATCTACGAGTTGATACGAACTGCGTTAATAGACTAAAAACTCCTTTGTGGAGAGAGTCTTCTTCGGTTTCCCTTCTGACGGATACCACGAAGATAGATTCTAATATCACGGTCAAGAAAAAACGTTTTTCTTGGAGTGATATGGAGGATCTCTTTCTTGATCGGCATCATATAAGTTTTGGCTCAAATTCTTTGCGACTTCCAGCAATTATTACTCCAGAAATGTTTGCATGGAGTCATCGAAAAGGTTTGCAGGTACAAACTCGTTTGAAAATTTCTTTCAATCTTAGAACTAAGCAGCAAATTGTTTGGTTTCCAAAGCTAAGTTATAGTTTCAAAGAGAGGAAACTCTATTGGCGTTTGCCACTTGATTATAGTTTCTTACCTGTTTGGGAGGCCCATTTACGCTTTGAAGTTGGTTCGGGAAATTATACTTATTCAAAGCAGCAAGCTGATTATTTTCGTCGGCAGCTTGAACAAAACCATGCGGGAAGTGAACTAATAAATCTTTCGAGGAATGATATTTTTACAAATTATCGAGATATCTACTCTAAGTTATATTTCTCTTTTCAACCGAAAATTGGCTTGAAAATAACAACAGGTCTGAATTTCCATCGTCGTTGTTTAGTTCTTAATGATGTTCAACTGCCATGGATGAAAGAACGGTTGCTTAGCTATTTTTCAAAATCCCTCTATTCTTTTGCTCCACACCTTCGTTTGGAGTGGACACCAGCTTTGTATTATTATCGCAAAGAAGAAAGAAAAATACCTCTTTATAGTAAATGGCCAACTTTTAGGCTGGACTATGAGCGAGGGCTACATACGAAGAGTTTTCAATGTAGCTACGAACGTTATGAAGTAGATGTTCAATATGCCCACAGATTGTATGCTCTAAGAACATTGTTCTTCCGTATAGGTTCAGGATTCTTCTTGAATAAGAGTCGGCAGGCTTTTATAGATTATGATCTCTTTCGCGATGAGAATATTTTGAGTGATTGGGCTGATGAAATGTCTGGTCGTTTTTATCTGTTAGGGAATCATTGGTATAATGATAGTCCTTATTATGTTAAGACTTCCATTGCTTATGAAAGCCCAATGTTACTTTTCTCACGTTTGCCTGGATTGACTCGATATATAGAAAAGGAGCGCATATACCTAAATTTTGTAACCTTACGTTCTTTATCTGCCTATTGTGAATTAGGTTATGGCATAGCAACTCCCATACTGGACCTAAGTGGCTTTGTATCTTTAGGAAATCACTTAAAAACGGGGATAGGAGGGCGTGCAGTCCTCCACTGGTGAAAAGCTGAACAAATAGTGTCAAAAGAATATTATAAATAAAAAGAAAAGACACTTAGTTAAAGCTAAGTGTCTTTTGAGCCTCTTGTCGGATTCGAACCAACGACCCCGAGATTACAAATCACGTGCTCTGGCCAACTGAGCTAAAGAGGCGGGGGTGGGAAAGCTCTCCGTATCGCACCGCTACAACCAACTACCCTTGCTGCGATCAAGCCCTGGGGGGTTTGTAGGGAGCTGGCCGCACGGCACTTTCCCGTTTGCGATTGCAAAGGTACTACTTTCTTTTTAACTACCAAATCTTTTATTCTTTTTTTTTCTTACTAAATGGGAGAGGATATTGGTTTGTAGAGGTTAAAATGTTGATTTTTAGCATATAGAGTGATAAAACAAAAAGAGAATTTATTGGAAAAATCTTGGGAAAATCTCTTTGCAACTAAAGAAAAAGAGTTTGTGTGGAATATTTGAGAATTTCTGGGCGATGTGTTACAAAGATAATTGTCCGATTTTGGTATTTCTGAATAATTCTTTTGATAACACGACTTTCGGTTTCTGCGTCAAGCGCACTCGTTGCCTCATCTAACAAAAGAACTGGAGCTGGATTTAGCAAAGCTCTCGCGATGGCTATGCGTTGAGCCTGACCTTCAGATAATCCATGTCCCATTTCTCCGCAAATAGTGTCGAGCCCCTCTGGAAGGGAGAGGACGAATTCTGCTGCAGCATCTTCAAGTGCTTGTTTCATCTCTTCTTCTGAAGCTAAAGGTGAACCTAGTAGTAAGTTTTCTCGTATGCTTCCGCTAAGAAGAGTATTTCCCTGTGGCACATAGGCAAAGTTACAACGTGTTTCTGGGCTAATTGGAAATACCTTCTTCTTATCTTGTAAGGTGATATTCCCTGCTTTTGGTGCAATGAGGGATAATAATAATCTGATAAGTGTTGTTTTCCCACTGCCTGTTTCTCCTAAAATTGAAGTAATGCTACCCGCTGGAAAGGTAAAACTAAAATTATCGAAAATCTTACGTGACGTTTTCGAGTAGCAAAATGTTAGGTTATCTATGCTTATTCCTGCTGATGACTCCACTCGTAAATCTTTCTCATTTCGTTCCAGAGGGATATTATCTAATTCGATGAGGCGCTCTGTGGCAGTAAAGGAACTTATAAATACCGGAATGAAGCGAGTGAGTTGTTTTACTGGGCCTTGTATTTGGGATACTAGTTGTATAAATGCAATCAATGCTCCATAGGTAATAAGACCTCTATGCAAACTCACAGCTCCCCATGTGAAGGTAAGGAGATAGCCAGTCGCGAATCCTGCATTCATTAAACTGGAAGAAATTGTGGCATATTTTGTTTTACTCACAATTTCTTTCCGGAGTTGTCTTTGAGTTGTAGAGAGTTTTTCTAGCATTGTTTGTGTACGTCCCAAGGTCTTAATGACCATTGTGTGTTGTAGGCTCTCTTGTATGATACTTTGGATCTTGCTTTCTGTTTCGCGAACAGTTCGTGTTAATGTTCGCATCTTGCGTACATATAGTTTGCTGCTGATAAGAAAGAACGGAACGACCAAGACAATCACGCAGGCCAGCGTTTTATCCATATAGAATAAAAAAAGGAAAGCACCAATAAATTGGAAGATAGTTGTGAAAAGTGAAGGGATGCTTTCTGTGATAAATCCAATAATATTATTGACGTCTGTTTCTATACGGTTGATTAAGTTTCCTGTATGAAACTGTTGCATACTTTTCCAATCGCTTCGTAGCAAGTGAGAAAAAGCATCGTGCTGCATCTTGTTTTGCGCTTTTACCCCAAGAATGGCTCTAATCCATCGTGAGGTTATTCCCAATAGTATTTGTATGATAATGATACAGCCCAAGAAAAGTATAGCAGGCTTTAGAGATTTGTTGTTGCTATTTGTTGCAATATCAACAGCCCATTTAGTTCCCCAAACAAAGGCAAGATCTGTTAGAACTAAGATTATACCGATTATGGTATTGATGGTAGCTTGCAGTCTATATCCCGCACTTGTTCGCCATAACCATTGGGATAGGACACGATAAGAAAGAAGTTTTTTTCCTTCTGCCGAAAATCGTTTTTTATGAAAGAAAGGTATTTGCATGAATTTTATCTCTGATCTGCTCCCCAACCCATTTTGTCGCGCAACGTATCAAAGAAGTGTTGGTGTTTTATTTTCATAACTCTAATAGTGTATGGGGCTTTTTTAAGAACGATTGTTGCAGTCTCGTCCATCACTTGACTACGACCATCTATGGCCATAAGAAACTTTTGTGTGCGCGATGTAACTTTTAATGTTATAACAGAACTATCATCCACAATAACTGGGCGAATATTCAGACTATGGGGAGCAATCGGAGCTATGCAAAAAGTTTTGGAATAAGGAGAAATAATAGGACCATTCACACTCAGTGAATATCCAGTAGAACCTGTTGGTGTGCAGATAATAAGTCCGTCTGCTAGATAAGATGTGAGTAAATTTCCATCAACTTCTGCTGTTACTTGGATTAAGGCTGAATTGTCGAATTTTAATATGGCAACTTCGTTGAGAGCGTAGGGATAAACAGATAGATTCTGTGTCGATTCTACGGATAGAAGGCTACGCTCTTCTATCGTGTAGTATCCATTCAGAAACGCCTCGATAGTTGTATCAATATTTGCGGGATTTACATCTGCAAGAAACCCTAAATGCCCCGTATTTATACCTAAAATTGGTGTTATGCTATTGCCGATAGCAGCAGCAGTGCGTAACAACGTTCCGTCACCTCCCACTGAGATGACAAGATTTGCTTGTGTTTCTTGATAAGAAATAAATTGTTGAAAATCATTAATATTTAATTGTAAAGTTTTTGAGATGAATTGGGCAAACTGATGCTCTATACAGATAATTATTCCTTTATCAGTTAATTTCTGTAAGAGTTCTTTTATATAATTTCCTTTCTTTACTTGATTAGCATTACCAAAAAGGGCTATTTTAATTTGTTTTTCCTCCATTTACTTACCTGATGTTAACTATAAACATTTCAGCGATATCCGGAAATTCAAATAAATTTTCTATTTTCGCATTTTGAAACGGAGCGAAGATACGCATTATTTTTCAATATAAAAGTAGATTGCTATGACAAAGTTGAGTGTGAACATAAATAAAGTGGCTACTCTACGCAATGCTCGAGGAGGAAATAATCCAGATCTCTTGAAAGTTGCAAAAGATTGTGAGAGATTTGGTGCTCAAGGTATTACAGTACATCCTCGTCCTGATGAGCGGCATATTCGTTATAATGATGTCTACGAATTGAGATCTCTTCTGACAACCGAATTTAATATTGAAGGCTATCCTTCCGAGGAATTTGTCAAACTAGTATGTGAGGTAAAGCCAAATCAAGTTACCCTAGTGCCAGACAAACCAGACCAATTAACGTCTAATGCGGGATGGGATACTGAGAAGTATTTAGATTTTCTCATGGATATAGCAGCTCATTTTCATGAAAAAAAATTTCGTGTAAGTTTCTTTGTATCAGCAGATAAGAGAATGATTGAATTCTCAAAACGTGCAGGCGCAGATCGGGTAGAACTATATACAGAGCCTTATGCCGCCACTTATGTGCAAAACCCAGAAGTTGCTATAACAGATTTTCTTGAAGCTGCAACCTATGCTAAGGAAATAGGACTAGGATTGAATGCGGGACACGATTTAAGCTTGCATAACTTACGATATTTTCATCAACAGATTCCTTGGCTAGATGAAGTAAGTATTGGGCACGCTCTTATTTGCGATGCTTTATATTTAGGATTAAAAGAAACCATTCATCAGTATCTAGCTTGTCTTCAAGATTAAGCTAGTAATGTCTTAATAAAAAGAGGAAATAATATGATTCATATTTTCTTAGCAAATGGTTTTGAAGATATAGAAGCTTTAACACCGTTAGATGTGTTGCGACGTGCAGGACTAGATGTACAGCTTGTTAGCATAAGTAGTGGGCTTGAAGTGAAAAGTTCCCATGGTGTTAGAGTTGTGGCAGATGCAACATTAGACTCCATTGATCTATCGGATTCCGAAGCTATAATTATTCCTGGAGGAATGCCTGGAGCATCAAACTTACGTGACAACTTGGCGTTACGCAAAGCTCTTCAAACCCAAAATGCTGCAGAACGTTTGGTTTGTGCTATTTGTGCTGGCCCTATAGTTTTGTCTGCAGCCGGTATTCTTAAAGAGCGTAAAGCAACATGCTATCCTGGTTTTGAAGGGCAACTACCAGGAGCTATTCATTCTACGGCTCTTGTAGAGGAAGATGGCAATATTATTACAGGACGCGGTCCTGGTGCCGCAATGGATTTTGCTTTTGCCATTTTGAAACGTTTTATTTCTCGCGATGTAGTGAAGAAGATGCGCCAAGGAATGATACTGGAATAAAGAGTGATAAAGAAAATACAGCAGGTGCAGATTCTTTCTCAAGACATTAAATATCTAAAAGGGGTTGGGCCTGGACGAGCTAAAATTCTTAAGGATAGTCTGGGTATTGAAACCGTTGGGGATTTACTTTATACATTTCCCTATCGGTATATAGACCGTAGTAGAATCTATACTATACGTGAGATGGCTTCGGTTATTCCTGAGGGAGCTCTGCAGGTGGAAAGTGCTATTCCGTATATCCAGTTAAAAGGTCAAATCGTAGATTTTTCAGATGAGGGAAAGGGGAGGAAGCGTCGTCTGAAAGCTGTATTTACAGATGGGACGGGATATGTGGAACTTGTATGGTTTGGCGGATTGAACTTTGTGACAGAGAATTATAAAATAGGCTACACTTATCTTTTATTAGGTAAGCCTAATCTTTATCGTCAGACGTACTCTTTTGCTCATCCAGAGCTCGACGAGATTGAGCCTAGCACATCTAATCCAAATTTAGGATTACAACCTATCTATTCTATTCCCGAAAAGATGAAGAAAGCCAATTTCACTTCAAAGATCTTGGCAAAACTCATTCATAATGCCTTTGATTTGATACCGAAAGGGCAGTTACAAGAAACATTGCCCGATTATCTAATACATCGAAATCAGTTAGTAGGTTTATACTCAGCCTTACGCGCAGCACATTTTCCTACTTCTTCAGAAGAGTTGCCTTTAGCGCTTCATCGCTTGAAGTTTGAGGAGTTGTTCTATCTTCAGCTTGATATTCTCCATTATCGTAAAGGTCGGAAAAATAAATTTGTTGGATTTAATTTTGCGTATATCGGAAAGAATTTTCTTTCTTTCTATAATGATTTCTTGCCTTTTTCTCTGACAGGAGCCCAAAAGCGAGTCATAAAAGAAATACGAAGCGATCTGAACAGTGGAGCACAAATGAATCGTTTGCTTCAGGGAGATGTGGGCAGTGGTAAGACCATTGTTGCATTGATGTGTTGCTTAATAGCGATTGATAATGATTTCCAAACTTGCATCATGGCCCCTACAGAGATACTTGCAGAGCAACATTGTGCAACAATTAAGTCACTCGTGAAAGGTATGCCTCTTCGTGTTGAACTTCTTACAGGAAGCGTTAAGGGAAAAACACGGAAAAAAATTCTAGAAGAAGTTTCAACAGGAAGCGTAAAAATTCTTATTGGTACACACGCTTTGATAGAACCTACAGTTCATTTCCAAAATTTAGGTCTTGCTGTAATCGATGAACAACATCGTTTTGGCGTGAAGCAGAGGGCAGCCCTTTGGCAAAAGAATCATCGTGCACCACATATCTTAGTGATGACAGCAACGCCCATTCCTCGTACTTTGGCGATGACTGTTTATGGTGATTTGGATGTCTCTATTTTAGATGAACTACCACCTGGGAGAAAACCCATTTCTACGGTCCATTACTACACAAATAGTTTGGAGAAATTGATAGATGGTATTCGTTATCAATTACAATTGGGACGTCAAGTATATGTGGTATATCCTCTTGTAAAAGAAAGTCAGAAACTAGATCTTCAAGATGCAGAAAAGGGGGCGCAACAGTTTCAAGCGTGGTTTCCAGACTTCAAGGTGGGACTTGTTCACGGACAGATGAAGAGCGACACAAAAGATGCTGCAATGCAGGCTTTTATCCATAATGAAACGCAAATACTAATATCAACGACGGTAATAGAGGTGGGCGTGAATGTTCCTAATGCTAGTGTTATGGTTATTATGAATGCAGAGCGTTTTGGCTTATCTCAGTTGCATCAGTTAAGGGGACGAGTAGGACGAGGAGCAGAGCAAAGTTATTGCGTCCTAGTTTCGAGACCTCAACTTTCAGAAGATACGCGTCGTCGTTTGCAAATTATGTGCGACACCAATGACGGTTTTGAAATTGCAGAAGAAGATATGAAGCTTAGAGGGCCAGGTGATTTAGAAGGAACAGCACAAAGTGGAATGCCCTTCGACTTGAAAATTGCAAATATTCTTCGTGATAACGATCTCATGGAAGAAGCACGCCATGTGGCTGAGAAAATTCTCGAAGAAGATCCAAAGGAAAATCTCCCACAAAATACTGTTATTTGGCAGCAGCTGCAGCTCTTGAAAAAAAATAAAGCTAATTTTTCAGAAATTAGTTAGGCTTGCTTCTTTTGTAGAACGGGCATCTACCTTATAAAGGATAGATAAAAATACAATAAGGAGGCTTGTAAATATCCTTATAGCATACGCTAACGCTATAAGGATATTTACAAATGCTATAAGGATATTTTTCCTATTTCTATTTATGTCCTTGTATGGCATAAGTAAGGACAAAATCTTGCAGAAAAAAATAATGAACAATACTTTCTTTCTTGAAACGGGGAAGATATATATGCAGAGTGTCGGCAGTGTGGTTTGTGACTAGAATATCTTTAGAGAAATCTAATCCTTGTATGTCAGCGAATTTATAGACAGCCTCTTTTGCACTCCACAACATAGTGGCCATTTGTTCTGAATCTTCTTTAGCTAAGAGTTTAACTTCTGATTCATTTAAGAAAGCTTTATGGAGTTTCAAAGCTCTGGAACCATAAACTTCAATGTCAATTCCGTGGCGAAATTTTGCCGTTGAGAAAGCTATATAGCTATGTGAATGGCTAATGCTAATTTCTTTTTTAGGAAAGGTGAGGACTGGACGGCGAGAGGGAAGATAGTCGATGTTAGCTTCTACTCCTAATTCTCTGTGTAGGAGTACTCGAGTTGCCAGTCTTTCCTTTTTTCGTAATAATGCTCCAAATTGTTCTATTTCCTCTTTGTATTGTTTCTTTGCAGGGAGCAAAGGAACAAGTTACTCTACTGTTTCGGTGGCATGCCAAAAAGAGATCTCTGGCGCATCAGAAAGGAAGTGAAGATTTGTCAGAAGTTGTGGCATTCTCTTCTTGCTTATCTGTTTCGGTATTGCCTGTAGGAGCTGATTCAACTATGGGTTTAGATGAAAGCATCTGCATTTCTTTTCCCCAAATTTCTGTGATATATCGTGTTGTGCCTTTTTTGTCTTGATAACTTCTTGTCCTTATTTCTCCTTCAATGTAGAGTTTGTCTCCTTTGTGTACATATTTTTCTGCCACTTCAGCCAATTTTCGCCAAAGCATAATGTTGTGCCATTCCGTGCGTTCTGGTACTTGTGTTCCATTGGGAAGAGTATAACCAGGAGTAGTTGTGGCTAAAGGGAATGCGGCAGTACAAACACCGTTGTCTATATATCGGATATTGGGTTCTTTTCCAACATTGCCGATGAGCATAGCTTTGTTGAGACTCATGGCTCTTTGTTTTATCGGGGTATAGGAGAACTAAAGTAGGTTTGAATTATTGGTGCCAAGCCTACTTTAGCATTGTTTTATTTTATCTAATTCTGTCGGCTGCTCTAACGAGTGCTTCATCACGTTTGACTGCCATTTTTGCTAAGATAACAAAGATGAGAGAGAGAGCAGGGGCACCAGCACAGAGAGCTGGTGTGAATTCTGTTGCAGTGTTTTGACTAAAGATGATGCAATAAGCAACATAAGCCACATAGAACAAAACAATACATAAAACCGTCCAGTTGCAGAGTTTTATTTGCAGTGATCTGTTTTTGTATTTGAAGATGTTGAGCAACGAAAGAATGATGGTCAGCACTGCAAAGGTGCCGATTCCCCAAGGGATTTGAGAGCTACCAGAGTATGGCGCTATTTCAGCTGCCATAAAGCCTGTTGCCATCATTATATATGAGCCATTTCCTTTGGTGAAAAATGCTAAAGGTGCGAATAAGGCTATGGCCGGAATCAATCCGGCCAATAGAAGATATACGCTTTGAATGCGTTGTAACATACTTGAATACGGTTTAGTCTAACATGTCTTTTTCCTTCGCCGGATTACGATAATAGATTTTATCGTGGAGGAAGTCGTCGATAGCAATT
>NZ_CAUTBW010000052.1:0-15890 GCF_963536905.1 uncultured Alloprevotella sp.
ACCTATGATTATATAGATGCTGATGCAAACCTCATTGGAGGTAACATATCGCCAGGGCTCATGCTCCGCCTAAAAGCCATGCATGATCATACGGCACTCCTTCCGCTGATTCCTATTGAAGGAGAAGTACCTGACGCTGGCTACGATACTCCGACGGCAATGCGTGTAGGTGTTGTTCGTGGCCTACAATACGAAATCGAAGGATTTATCAGAGATTATGCCAAAAACCACCCTCAACTTGAGGTTTTTCTTACGGGTGGCGACAGTTCTCTCTTTAGCAGCGATTTGCAACAACGCATCCATATAGAGCCACAATTAGTGGCTATTGGACTTAACCGCTTGCTCTTATCATAAAACTTATTCATCCGAAATTTAGACCTTTCAGAATGAAATATCCGCTACTTATAGCTTCCGCCCTTGCCCTTACGACAACGGTAATGGCCCAGAACAATGGCAGCAACTCCCCTTACTCTCGCTATGGTTTTGGTTTGCTCAACGATCGCCACAGCGCAGCCTCCACCGCCTTGGCTGGCACTGGTTACGGCTGGCGCGGGGGTACAGAAGTAAACTTCAAAAACCCCGCTTCCTTTTCTGCAATCGACTCTCTGTCCTTTATCTTCGATGTCGGCCTCTCGTTGCAAAATGCTAACATCAAGCAGGGGAATCAAAGCGTTAATGCTCGCAACACGTCGATAGATTATATCACGGTAGGTTTTCGTGGCGCACGACACTTAGGCTTTTCCCTTGGCATGATACCTTTTTCTACCATCGGATACAGCATGAACGACAAACGCACATGGACAGCTTCGACAGGAGATGTAACAGAGACAGAAGCACACAATGGTAATGGTGGACTCCAGCAAGTATACCTTGGTGTGGGATGGGAACCCTTTAGAGGTTTCTCGTTCGGTGTAAATGGTGGCTACCTCTGGGGCGATATGGAACACAATATAGTGGCTTCATACAGTGACCCTACTATCAATACGCGCCGTAGGACTTACGATGCACACGTCAAAACCTATACGGTGAATTTTGGTTTGCAATACGAACAACGCATTGATAAAAAGAACTCCATCATACTCGGCTTGGTCTACGGCCTTGGACATAAAACGCAGGGCTATGCAAATTACTATGATCAGCAACGACAAAACAAAGTCTATGTAGGAGATACTCTCTCGCTCCGTAATGGTTTTGAACTGCCTCATACGTTTGGTGTAGGACTTACTTGGAACTACAACAATCGGCTCCGTGTTGCAGCCGACTATACACTGCAAAAGTGGAGCAAAGTACAGTACCCAACGCTATCCAGATCTACTTCCGGTTACACCTATACGGCAGAAACTGGACAATTTACAGATTTGAGTAAATATTCCCTCGGAGCAGAGTATGTCGTCAATCCAGATGGTTACCGTTGGTATAATCGTATTCGCTACCGCTTAGGAGCAGCTTATACTACTCCCTATACAAAGGTGAACGGAAGTGATGGCCCACGCAACTATCAAGTAAGTGCAGGCGTCGGTATACCAATAATTAATAGTCACAGTAATCGTTGTGTTCTCAATTTGGCAGCAGGATTCGAACACGTAGCTCCACAAATCAGTGGCTCTCTTAAAGAAAACTATATGCGCGTCAGCATCGGTGTGACATTTAATGAGAGTTGGTTCAATAAATGGAAAGCTCAATAACGTTCTATAGTCCTCGGAATGCAATTCAAAAACATACTTAATAAAATCTGTCAGCAAAGCCTTCTCCAAAAAGGTTTTGCTGCTCAGTTTTTATTACTATTTCTCTCGTTCCTTATCTTTTCTTGTAACCAAGACGCTCCTCCTATCAGCCATTTGGACCAGAAGCGCGACTCAGCCGCTATAATGACAACAATAGGAGTATCTAAGCTCATCTCTGATTCGGGTTATATGCGTTATCGCATCATAGCCGAAGAATGGCGCGTCTATGACAAAACGAACCCGCCACGCCAGGAATTTCCCAAAGGAATATTTCTCCAGAGATTTGACAAAAACTTCAAGATGGATCTCTATATCCAAGCAGACTCCGCTTGGTGCTTCAATCAAAACTTGTGGCGCTTGAAAGGACACGTAGTCATAAACGATATGGAGAAGCGTACATACTTCCATACAGCAGAACTCTTCTGGAATATGGAGGAACATAGGTTCTATTCCAATACATACATGAAGATTACGCAGCCTGATAAACAAATCGAAGGAGATCGCTTTACTGCCAACGAGCAGATGACGGAATATCACGTTTACCAGAGTAAAGGTTTCTTCCCTAAACCAGAAGAAAATGGACAAAATAAAAAAACAGACAAACAGCAAACTCCTGATTCTGTTTTGCAGCAGATGCGTCCAGCCCCCACTCCTATTAAAAAATAGACAATACAAAGGGAAAGTATAAAATTATTTTTCTACCTTTGCCAGTCATAAAAATGAAATAAAATAAAATCTAAATAACACAAAATGGCAGCTTTACAATCTATTCGAAGCAAAGGACCTCTGCTGATGGGCTTCATCGGCTTAGCTCTATTTGCATTCATTGCCGGCGACTACTTCAAGGTGTTCGATGTTTTCTCGAACGACAATCGCCAGACCATAGGTGAAGTCTATGGCAAAAAGTTAAAGTTCGAGGACTATCAAGCTCAACTCGACGAATTAACCCAGATGCAGGAATTTGCAAAGCAAATGCAGACGCAAAACCCTCAGGCAACACTCACAGAACAAGAGAAGAGCCAGCTCGGACAGCAAGTATGGACCGACTTTGTTCGTAACACTACCATCGAGCATGAAGCAGAAAAAGCTGGTCTAGAAGTAACAGAAGAAGATGTTCAGAACACTCTTCGCACAGGTCAGGCTTCTAGCCTCCAGGTTCTGGCTCAGATTTTCCCAAGCCAGCAGGGCGGCCTCGATGTTGCAGGCTTCCAAAAGTTCATTAAGGAGTACGACTCCAATATGGCCAATATGCGCAAGCAGGCACAGCAGCAACCAGGCATGGCTGAATATATCGAGCAGTACCAGAAAATTCGTAAACTCTGCGACTACAGCCTTGAAAAACTGCACGAAGAAGTGTTGGCCAATAAGTTCTATTCTCTGCTTGGAGCTTCGGTTATCGCAAACAAGGAAATCGCTAAGGTAGAATATAACTTCCGCAACACGCAGAGTGAGGCAGACGTTGTAGCCATCCCTCTATCCTCTATCCCCGACAGCCAGATTAAGATTGCTGATGCCGACTTGAAGAAGGCGTACGATCAATACAAGGAATCTCCCATTATCAAGAATCCTGCTCGCAGTGCAGACCTTCAGGTTCTCGACATTCAAGTAAAGGCTAGTGCAACAGACCGTGCAGCTCTCGAAAAAGAAATGCAAACTGCTCAACAGCAGCTGCAAAACGGTGCAGACCCAGCAACAGTCGTTAGCAGCGCTAATTCTAGCGTTCATTATGTTAATGCAGCACTTGGCAAGAACGCTTTTGCTCAAATGTCTGATGTACAGCAGAAGCTGGACTCTATGAGCGTTGGTCAAGTGAAACCGATGTACTACAACCCGCAGGACAATACGCTCAATGTTCTCAAGCTTATTGCTAAGACGCAAGCTCCCGACTCTATCCTCTACCGTGCTATCGGCGTAGCAAATGCTGATAAGGCCAAAGAAACAGCTACTGCCGACAGCATCTACAAGGCTTTGCAGGGCGGTGCTAAATTCAAGGACCTCGCTAAGAAGTATCAGCAGCAGGGCGACTCCTCTTGGATTGTTGCTTCACAGGCTGAAAACCTCAATATGCAAGCCGATGATGCAACTTTCATCACGCAGCTTTCTAGCGGTCCAGGTCTGAAGCTCGTCAAGCTCTCTCAGTACACGATGATTGTTGAGGTACTTCAGAGCAAGAAGCCCGAAACGAAGTACAACGTAGCTATTGTGAAGCGCACACTCGACTTCTCCAAGAAGACGCACAACGATGAACTCAATAAGCTCAATATGTTCTTGGCCAAGAACCGCGATCTCGATAGCTTCATCAAGAACGCTGGTAAGGCTGGCTATATCCTCCGCCCGATGGACGCATATTCTCAGAGCAATCTCCAAATCCAATCACAGATTGGTGGCGAAGGTGCTAAAGACGCAATGCAGTGGGTGTTCGACAATGCTAAGGCTGGTCAAATCTCCAAGCTCTATGAGTGCGGTGCAAACAACGACCACTTGCTGGTGATCGGTGTAAGCGCGATCAATGATGGCGACTATCTCCCCTTGGAGAACAAGACTGTGAAAGATTTCCTTACACGCGTTGTTCGTCAGCAGAAGAAGGCAGAAATGATTCTTGCACAAACTAAGAACGTTAAGAATATCAACGACGCTAAGAAGCAGAAGGGCGCAATCAACGAACAGCTCCACAACATTGCTCTCCTTGGTCAGCCAGCACAGCTCCAGGCTTTAGGCGTTTCTGAACCTCGTCTGACGGGTGCTATCTACCGCACAGCTAAAGGCCAGTTTACTGGTGCTGTTCAAGGCGAAGGTGCTGTTTACTTTGCACAAGTAACCAACAAGGTGAAAGGTGCTGAGCAATTCAATCTCCAGCAGCAACAGCAACAGATTGTTCAGCGCATCTTCAGCAGCATTGTTACTCAAAACTACTTCGGCGGTGCTCAAGAAGTCCTCCTTGCTACTCTCGTTCAGGAACAAGGCCATATCAAAGACAATCTCTACCGCTTCTTCCGCTTCTAAGGATTAAGCAGTAATCATATCAAAGCCCGATGCAATTTTCCGCATCGGGCTTTTTCGTGTCTTCAAGGAGAGAGTTCATACTGTCTATAATTTTGACAATCAACTTTCCCGATCTAGCGCAGAAAAACAGAGCAAACAAACTTAAAGTGAAGAAAGAAAAGTAAGAATAGACCTGCTACACGGAAAAGAACTTCTTTTTTTTTGAAAGAAATAGCCGAAAAAGAGGAAATATAGTATCAGAAGAACGCATTTTCGGACTACTTTGTTCGAAAACACAATAAGACTACCAACTGATATCCTTATTGTGTCAGCTCATTCCCTTATTGTATTTGAAATTTCCCTTATAGGAATTTTAATTCCGCCTATAGAAATTTTATTTTCTCCTATAGAAATTACAAAATGCCCTATTTTACTGACAGTTCAAATTGGCGTTCTTTTCAGCCAAAGGCGTGTAAGTTGATTTTTATGCGATTCTCAGAGCTATAGAATAAGAATATTTTTGACAAAACCCCAATTATTTAAAAGTTATAAGCATATAATTCGTTTCAATTTATAAGTATAAGATAAGAAACTTCCCTGTAGGGAAAACATAGCAGCAAGCAGTGGTAGTAAGACATAAAAGCGACAGACAACATAGACTATTGGCTATTTTCTTTCTCTTGAATAGAAGTCAAAGGCAAACTACAGGAACTGTAAAGAGAGGAGATTTGAAAATTCTGCTTAATAGAACGTGAAAAAATCCTCGATAAATTGGCAGTAAAAGAAAATAGCCTTAACTTTGCTTTTAGTGTGGAACATAACAATTCACAAAATGCCGATAAATTACAGTGCAATAGCACAGAAAATTGAAGAAGGACAGATCGATAAAGCCCTGCAACTCGCGGACGAAGCCTTGAAGTCCTCCCCCGCTGATGCACAGGTGCTGTATCTAAAAGGGCAAGCTTATATGAAGCGCAGCGAATGGGGACAAGCCATCAGCTGTTTCCGCCAATCGCACCAAGCCGACGGCAATGCTGCTGCAGCTCAAGCCGAGGAAATGCTCAATGGCATTATGGATTTCTACAACAAAGATATGTACAATCAATAACGACAAAAAAGCCAGAGGCAGGAAGAGCAGATTCTATCCCCTCTAGCTTCTTAATACATAACAATTATGGGTAAAATGAAAGGCGCCGTCGTAGTGGACGAGAACCGTTGCAAAGGTTGCAACCTTTGCGTGGTAGCGTGCCCTACACATTCGCTTGCACTCGCCACGGGCGAAGTAAATCACAAAGGGTATGCCTTCTGTAAGCAAGTGGATCTCGATGCTTGCACAGGATGTACCAGCTGCGCTATGGTATGCCCCGATGGGTGTATCACCGTTTATCGAAAAAAAGAGGAATAACCATGGCAGAAGAAAAAGAAATCTTATTAATGAAAGGCAACGAAGCGATTGCTCACGCTGCCATCCGTTGCGGATGCGATGGTTATTTTGGTTATCCCATCACACCGCAGTCCGAAGTGCTCGAAACTCTAGCTATGCTCAAACCGTGGGAAACCACAGGCATGGTAGTACTACAAGCTGAAAGTGAGGTAGCATCCATCAATATGCTCTATGGCGGTGGTGGTTCGGGGAAACGTGTTATGACGTCCTCGTCCAGTCCTGGCGTAGCCCTCATGCAGGAAGGCATTGCCTACATGGCTGGAGCGGAAGTTCCTGGCCTCATCGTCAATGTTCAGCGCGGAGGTCCTGGTCTGGGCACGATTCAGCCCTCGCAAAGCGACTACAATCAAGCAACGCGTGGCGGTGGCAATGGCGACTACCACGTTATTGTCCTTGCTCCGAACTCTGTGCAGGAAATGGCAGATTTCGTGGACTTAGGTTTTGAACTGGCTTTCCGCTACCGCAACCCAGCAATGATTTTGAGCGATGGTGTCATCGGACAGATGATGGAAAAGGTTATTCTCCCACCGCTCAAACCGCGTCGCACCGATGAGCAGATCTACGAGGAATGTCCTTGGGCTGCCAATGGTCACGGACTGAAAAAGCGCGGGCCTAATGTTATAACCTCTCTGGAACTCGAATCTGCGGCAATGGAGAAGCGCAATCTCCATTTGCAAAAGAAATATGCTGAATGTGAAGAAAAAGAAGTGCGCTTCGAAGAGCAATACTGCGAGGATGCAGACTATATCATAGTGGCCTTCGGTTCAGCATCTCGCATTTCGCAAAAGGCTATGGACAATATGCGCGAGCAAGGGCTCAAAGTGGGCCTCTTCCGCCCCATCACTCTATGGCCTTTCCCCAGCAAAGAACTCAAGCGACTCAGCGAAAAGGTCAAAGGAATGCTGGTGGTTGAAATCAATGCTGGCATGATGGTCTTTGATGTGCAAGCAGCAGTGGAATATAACATCCCTGTGCAACACTTTGGCCGTCTCGGAGGTATTGTTCCTGACCCTGACGAAATCGTTCAGGCCATGGAGAAACTCAGAAAAGTTGCTAAATAAAACCCACCTATGAATTTAGACGAACAACGTTTCCTCGAAGAAGTGCGCAATGGTCGCCGCAAGGAAGACGAACAGCAGCAACAAAAAGAACGGAAACTGCTCTTCATTCGCAATATTATGAATAGCGTGTTTATCTTGTTGTCGCTCATCGCCATGATAGGAATGGCCTACACATGGTACGCTGAGAATGAACATATCCGCCTCCTCAGCATAGGGTTAGGCGTTGTTGCCGTCCTTATCAAAATGGTGGAAGCCACTCTACGCATGACCACAACGCTCCGCCGTCCCCACGGGCTGCAACGTCATGCACGTAGCAATAAAGAATAAGCGAACACTCGTCCGCTATAATATCAGCAAATTATCTATGACACGAGAAGAAATAATTCAACCTGGTAATCTGGTCTACCAAAAGCCTGAATTGATGAACGATGTGCAAATGCACTATTGTCCAGGTTGTTCACACGGCGTTGTCCACAAATTGGTGGCCGAAGTCATTGCCGAGATGGGCATGGAAGATAAAACCATCGGCGTAAGTCCCGTAGGCTGCGCTGTCTTTGCTTATCGTTATTTGGACATCGACTGGGAGGAAGCAGCCCACGGTCGCGCTCCCGCACTGGCCACGGCCTGCAAACGCCTCTGGCCTGACCACCTCGTATTCACCTACCAAGGCGATGGCGATTTGGGCTGTATCGGATTGGCTGAAACAGTCCACGCTCTCAACCGCGGGGAGAACATCACCATCATCTTTATTAACAACGCCATCTACGGTATGACAGGCGGACAAATGGCCCCGACAACGCTCATGGGCATGAAGACCGCAACGTGTCCCTTTGGCCGCGATCCCGAACTTCATGGCTATCCGCTGAAAATCACTGAAATGGCTGCACAACTGGAAGGTACAGCCTATGTGACACGTCAAAGCGTTCAGAGCGTGGCAGCTATCCGCAAATGCAAGAAAGCCATTCGCCATGCGTTTGAAAACTCTATGAACGGCAAAGGCTCTAATCTCATCGAGGTAGTGTCCACTTGCAACTCAGGTTGGAAGATGAGTCCCGTCAAGGCCAATAAGTGGATGGAAGAACACATGTTCGACTACTACAACATTGGCGACTTGAAAGACAGCGAAGCTAAACACTAAAACGAAATTCTTATGAAAGAAGAAATCATCATAGCAGGTTTCGGTGGTCAGGGTGTGCTCTCAATGGGTAAGATCCTTGCGTATGCCGGACTGATGGAGGGAAAAGAAGTCACATGGATGCCTGCCTACGGTCCAGAGCAACGAGGCGGAACGGCCAACGTCACCGTTATCATTTCGGACGAAAAAATATCGTCACCCATTCTGAGCCAGTACGACACCGCCATCTTGCTCAATCAGCCCTCTCTGGACAAGTTCCAGCCAAAAGTGAAGGTAGGAGGAACTATCATCTACGATAGCTTTGGTATCATTGAGAAACCTAAACGCGAGGATATCAATAACTTCTGTCTCGATGCCATGAACACCGCGGCAGAGATGAAGCTCATGAAAACCTTCAATATGATGGTGCTCGGAGGTTTCCTCAAAGTCCACCCCATTGTCAGTATCGAGAGTGTTATGAAAGCCCTCAAAAAATCGCTCCCCGAAAGACACTGGGACTTACTCCCCATGAACGAACAAGCCATCTTGAAAGGGATGGAAATTATCCACAAACAATAAACAGAAGCATTATGTCAAGCAAAAGAAAACTGAAGAAAGCAATAAAAAACATCTGTGGAGACCTCTTCGCTGACTGTGTAGCATTGAGCATGTGCCAGCCAGAAAATGATGAGAAGCTGAAAGAACTCATGGCAATGGTTATGGTTACATACCAAGACTATGTAGCTCGCTTGAGCCACGTTGAAAAAGGCCAGGAAAAAGTCTTCTTCAAAAAGCTGCGCGCTGAATTCACGCAGCAAGCCAACAAACTCTCCGACGAAATCATTAAAGCTTAAGTCCTAATAGGACAAAATGATAAGTTGCGGCCACAGAGCCGCCATTGAGTGGCGAGTGACAAACAGCAGCCTTACTCCGCTGAAAGTTTGTCATTCACCACTTACTGTTTCATCTTTACCGTTTTTAGAGGAGTCGGACTGGCTGAATCAGTCGGACTTTCTTCTTTACTCTGCTATTATAAAATGTTTCAAAAACTTTGTCATTATCTCCTTTTCAAACGTCTGGGATGGAAGGAGCAAGTAAGTGTACCCAACCGCAATAAATGTATTATCTGCGTAGCTCCACATACCAGTAATTGGGACTTTTTTCTCGGAGAACTCTATTATACTGCCAAAGGCAAAAAGGCAGGCTTTCTGATGAAGAATAGTTGGTTCTTTTGGCCCCTCGGCTCTTTTCTTCGCTACATTGGAGGTATCCCTGTGGAAAGAAAGAAGCACACCAGCCTCACGGACGCTGTAGCCGAAAAGGCCCGTCAGAGCGAGTATTTCCATTTGGCTGTCACTCCCGAAGGTACTCGCTCACGCGTGGAGATATGGAAACGTGGTTTTTATTTTATAGCCCTAAAAGCCAATATTCCTATCCAACTCTACGCCTTCGACTTTGAGCAACGCCGCATCGTTTGCACGCGAGAGATTTTTCCTAAGGAGGAAAACGTAGAAAAGGATATGAAAGAAATCATGGACTACTATAGCGGCTTCAAAGGTCGTCATCCCCAGAATTTTCAAGTAGAAGACATTCAGTGAAAAGAATCTTTACATTCCTATCCCTTGCTGTCCTCAGTCTGACTGCCTTTGCACAGACCGAGGACACACTGCTTTCCGACGCTATCCAAAACTATTTCAACAACTATCGCATAGAGGGCTATCACCCTGCTCAATCTATGCATGCAGATAGTTTTCGCGTCGATGAGCAACAACGGCTTATTAGCATCTTTGCCAACGAACCGTTCTATTCTCAACCCTTTACTCCACAGAGCGTCAATCGTATCTATCGCGAAATGCCGCGCCTTTTCCCGCAACCTTATAACACGTATCGCGTAGTGGTCTTTGGGCGCAACTCGCAGCAGATTGAGGACTTAATCCCTAATATCTACCGCACAGCCAAGGCAGATGCCAACCGCCTTTGGGGAGAAAAAAACTACAATGGTAATCCTTGGGTGCAAAACACCTCAGTTCCTTACGTTCCCACCAAAGGTCTGGCTAACCGTCACTTAATGATTTGGCCGAGCCATGGGCGCTATTTCCGCGACGGCAGTTGGCAATGGCAGCGACCTTATCTCTACTGCACCACAGAGGATATGTTCACTCAATCGTTTGTATATCCCTACCTCTTCCCCATGCTCGAAAATGCTGGGGCCATTATCTATTGTCCGCGTGAGCGCGACATACAGCAGAGCGAAGCCATCGTGGACAACGACCGCCCACACCTCATGGGCGACTACTCCGAGACATCTTCTGGTACAGACCATTGGACCACCATCGCCACAGGTTTTTCTACCCCGACGGGCCTTCTCGTCGATAGTATCCAACCTTTCTCCCTCGGCACGGCCCGCACGATTGCTGCCACCACTAAGAAGTTCGGCACTGCCTCTGTAACCTGGACGCCGCGCATCCCTCACGCTGGTCGCTATGCCGTATATGTGTCTTATTCCAGTCAGCCCAACAGCGTTCCTGATGCTCACTACACAGTATACCATAAAGGGCAACGCACGCAATTCAAGGTTAATCAAAAAATGGGAGGCTCTACATGGGTATACCTCGGAACTTTCGATTTCGACGAAGGAGAAAACTGGCAGAGCCGCGTGGTTCTCAGTAATCAGAGCAACTATTCTGGCGTGGTCACTGCCGACGGCGTACGCTTTGGCGGCGGATTCTCACAAAACGAACGTGGCAATGCTGGCACAAGTGGTCTACCCCGTTTCCTTGAAGCTGCGCGCTATCAAGCACAATGGGCGGGTTTGCCCGACTCCTTATACAACACCGAAAATGGAGCTAACGACTACAACGACGACCTGCGCGTGCGCGGCAACTTCACCAATTGGCTGAGTGCGGGTAGCATCTACAATCCCAACCCCACTTATTCTGCGCGCCGCGACAGTCTGCATGTTCCCTCTCAGCAGAGTCAGAAACTCGTTCCGCTCGAACTGGCTCTTGCCATCCATAGTGATGCCGGTGTGCGCAAAGACCACAGTATCTTCGGCACATTGGGTATCTGCACCACCACGCTCCCCAGCAATGGCGACACGTATTATAACAGTGGACTCTCGCGCTATGCTTCACAGGATCTGGCTAACATTCTTGTGTCCACGCTGACGAACGATCTCTCGGCCTATTATGACACCACGTGGACGCGGCGTGAAGTGTGGGATCGTAATTATGCCGAAACGCGGATGCCAGAAATTCCCTCGGCCATCTTAGAAATCATGTCGCACCAGAACTTCTCCGACATGAAATTCGGCCACGACCCATCGTTTAAGTTCCAACTGTCGCGCAGCATCTATAAGTCCTTGCTCCGCTTTGTCAATTACGAACACGGCACCAAAGACTGCATTGTTCAGCCGCTCCCCATTCATCAATTTTCCGCCCTGCTCTCCGAGAAGGACAACACTGTACAACTCTCTTGGCAGCCTACTACAGACAAACTCGAACCTTCTGCTGTCCCAACGGATTATATCGTCTACACGTCGGTTGGTGACGGAGCGTTCGACAACGGACGACTCACTCAGGGTAAAACGTCCCTTACGCTCCCCGTCAGCCTTGGTCGACAATACAATTTCAAGGTCACAGCCGTCAATGCAGGCGGACAGAGTATGCCGTCAGAGATTCTGAGTGTCTACAAGGCAACAGAAGCCACGGCCCATCTCCTTATCGTCAATGGTTTCGACCGCGTAAGTGGTCCGGCGTGGGTAGAGCGCAACGATTCTCTCGGCTTTGATCTTCGGGAGGATATTGGCATTCCCTATCTCTATACCACGGCTTTCTGTGGCCGTCAAACGGATTTCACTCACCCTGAAGCGGGCAATAACTCAAGTGCAGAACTGCAAGGCAAGACCTTAGCAGGAAACACCTTCGACTACCCCATGCAGCACGGCCAAGCCATCGCCGCCGCACACAAGTACAGTTTCTCCTCTGTTTCTCGCGAAGCGGCTTACCAAACGGACTGGAATAAATACGATCTCATTGATTATATCGCAGGATTGCAACGTGATGTCCCTTACAATCTCAGCCACTACAAAACTTTTGATGAGGCTATGCAGAGAAAAATGTCGGCTTACGCGCACCACGGAGGTAACCTGCTCGTGAGCGGAGCCTACATAGGGCGCGACATGCAGCAGAGCGATGAGCGCAACTTCCTGAAAGATGTGCTCAAAGTATCTTTTGCTGGTTGCGAAGTAGAAGGAAGCGATAGCATCAACGGACTAAATCTTCAAATCCCTATTTATCGCAATTGGAACGCCGAACACTATGCCCTACAGAATAGTGACGTCCTCATCCCCACCTCTTCCGATGCCTTCAGTGCCTTCTCCTATGCGGATAAACAATCGGCTGGAGTTGCCTACAAGGGGCGGCGGCGCGCAGCCATCACGATGGGTTTCCCCTTCACCTCTATCAAAGG
The DNA here is from genome assembly GCF_963536905.1 of uncultured Alloprevotella sp. NCBI lineage: Bacteria > Pseudomonadati > Bacteroidota > Bacteroidia > Bacteroidales > Prevotellaceae > Alloprevotella > uncultured Alloprevotella sp. The sequence continues at coordinate 12,796 of NZ_CAUTBW010000052.1, forward strand.
TACACATCTCCGCAGCAAAGCCATGAATGCCTTGCTCACTTTCCTCCTCAGCAAATAAGAGTTGAAACACAACGAGGGTGTGTCAAAGTTTTTCCTTCTCACGCCTCGTCCCGAACAGTATTTCTCGTCCCGAACAATACTCCTGTTCGGGATTTTTTATACTTCTTCACAAAAATCGAAAAAAAGTTTTTACCCTAATTTATTTTTCTATCTTTGCACAGAAACATACTCAAACAGAAAAACAAACCATAGAACAAACACTATGTACACTATCCAACTCAACGAAAAAGGCTCACGCCATCTTGACATTAGTGACGATAACCTCAAAACTATTCAGAAATATCATCTCTTTCGTGATCTCGTCGACTCTCACGGTTATGTCACCGAGGATGTTCTCACCAAACTGCGAATGACTGTGCGCGCACTCATCGCTCAAAACGAGAAAAACACCAAGGACTTACTCGACCTCTGTATCGATGTTATTTACCACAACGACATGAAAGCTTTCGGGCTGCACAACCTCATCTTGCTCTTTATCGACTGGGAACAAAACCACCAGCCCACTACTCACGAGCAACTGCCGCCAGAAGTATTCTGATTGCTTCTTAACCCTCCACAAAAGTCCCACTCTTGCGAGTAGGACTTTTGCTTTTTCTCCCGAATCTTCCTATCCTATGAAACACGCTGCCCTTGTCCTTTTTCTTCTTTTTCCCATAACACTTTGCGCCCAAGAACGCTATATCAGTTGGACCGACTTTGCCGATACATATTTCGACGAACAAAGTAGCGAGGAACTGCAAGAACAGCTCGAGCAGCTCTATCTCCACCCGATGAACCTCAACACTGTCAGTCGGGACGACCTCTTGCGCTTGCCGTTTCTCGATGAAGCACAGGCCGACTCCATACTAGCCTATCGCGATCGCCACCACCAATTTCTCACGCTGGGGGAACTGCAATTCATCACTGGCCTCAGCTATACCGATCGGTGCTATCTGAGCCTTTTCCTCCAAGCCTGGCCACTTCCGCAGCAGGTAGCCCCGCTCAAAGTGCGTTTATTGGGCGGCCGACACGAACTGGAAGCACGTCTCGACATACCGCTCTATCGGCGACGAGGTGAGCAGAACGGCGCATATCTCGGCAGCGGACTCTACAACAACCTGCGCTATCGCTACGATTGGCACCGCCGAGTGCAATATGGTCTAACATTGGAGAAGGATGCAGGCGAACCCATCGGGCGCTATCGCAATTATCCCTACGATGCCCTTTCGGCCTATGCCCACTATCTTTCACCCAACAATCGCTACGAACTCTTGGCGGGCGACTACACCGTAACCATCGGACAAGGCTTGCTCTTCGGTTGTGCCACTTATGGCTCTAAAGCTACCCTCCTCGATGCGCCGCGCCGAACAGCCATGGTCCTGCACAACCATTCAAGCCTAAGCGAAGCGCGCTTCTTTCGCGGCGTGGCAGGCGGCATCCGACACGGTAATTGGCTGCTCACGACTTTTCTCTCCTATCGACAGTTAGACAGCAGACAGGAAGGCGACACTGTGCGCTCCTTCCTCTACGATGGCTATCATCGTACTACGCGCGAATTGTCGCGACGGCGCAATGTGGACAATGTCACTGCTGGCGGGCAACTGCTCTATCTCCGCCCACAATGGCGCATAGGCGTGAGTGGGCTCTATACTCACTACAATCATTTTCTCCATCCGGAATACCGCGCTTATACGCAGTATTTCATGCGGGGGGAAGATGCTGCCGGATTGTCCGTAAACTACTACCTCCACTCCCATCGCATCACGCTGAGCGGTGAAGCTGCTGCCGACCGCCGCCTGCATCTTGCCACAACCAATACGTTTGTCTATTCTCCCTCCAGCAGTTGCCAACTCACATTGCAGCACCGCGTCTTTGCTCCGCGCTTTGTGTCGCCCCACGGCGATGCACTGCAAGAAGGTTCTCGCGTGGCAAATGAACACGGTCTCCTCTTGGGCGGAAAATACAATGGATTCCACCGTTTGGAACTTCGAGGTTATGTTGATTTCTTTCGCTTTCCTACATCTACTTTCCGCGCTACGGGGGCGTCGCAAGGCTTCGATGCTATGGCGCAAGCGCTCTGGCAACTGAAAAATGGCGGCCAACTCTTGCTACGCTACCGCACTAAAACAAAGCAGCAGAACATTCCCAAATATGCAGGACTGTTGCAATACGCCACAACCCACCGACTACGCGCACAACTGAATCTACGGAACGACCACTGGGAACTCCATCCCGCCATCGATATTGCGCTGGCGGGTAAACAGACCACTGGTAACACTCTGGGCTGGATGCTCTCGCTGCGCACAGGCTTTCGCCCCACCTCCACTTTGAAGTTAGCCGCATTGGCAGCAGTCTTTTTCACCGACGATTATGCCAGTGCGTGCTGTGTTTACGAACCCTATCTGCGCCATGCAGGTGGTTTCGGCGCGTGCTATTATCACGGTCTGCGCACAGTCCTCCTCGGCCAGTGGCAACTTACAAAAAACTGGGACATAGGCGTGAAATATAGTTTGCTCCACTATTTCAACAAATCCGCTATCGGAGCAGGCGAACAACTCATTTCTTCAGCATCGAAGAACGATTTTAGCCTTCAGCTTCGTTGGCGTTTCTAAACAGCCAAAGCAGAAACCTTTTCTCTCGCTAATCTTTACAACGGCTTATTTTGAAATAGAAATTCCGAAATGCATTGCTGTGGAACAAAAAAAGAATTGTGATCATTTCTGCATCACTCATTCGCCCTTTTCTCTTGCAATGTTTTGGACTATTGGCAGAGGCGTTTGAGAGAGAAAGAGAGGTTTTGTTCAATTCTGAATGATATTCTTTGCAAAAATCATCTGCAATACAATAGATTTCCGTAACTTTGCTGACAAGTTTCGTGAGGATTGTTATTTTGTTATACGATTGATTATCAACAGTAAATATACAAAAATAACCCTCTTTTTAGGCTTCTATTGAAACTTTTTTTGAGGAAAAAGAAGAACTGCTTATCCCGAATTGGGGTTATAAAGGAAATTTTAAAGTACACCCATAATGGAAAAAATATTTTATCAAATTAG